>NZ_PNCZ01000069.1:0-2364 GCF_005887425.1 Pseudoalteromonas sp. S2721 | reverse complement strand
GTCCGGCCCCGGGCACCATTTATATAGAATACCTCTTCTCTATTTCATCTTATTTCTTTTTTTAATCTCATCAAATTATTTTTTTATTGCCAAAATAGCTTTATAGTTTCCTTAGTCTTTTTAAAACAGCTAACGCGTTTTCAAGTTTTCAGCACTACTGAATTCAATAAATAGGATCAAGGAAAGATAATGGAGCAATTTAAACGTGGCTTAAATCAGTTCTGGGTAGGCGCAGTGTTTGGGCTTTGTCTAGCGATATCGTTAGTTCTTATTCCTGTTGCGATTATTATGTCGAACATTAACGACGTTCTGAAAATTCATGAGGTGAGCGTGCTTGTTGATAAAGTATCGACGGTCTTCGATAAATCAGAGCAGGCAATTAGTAATGCCAAAGCAGCGCTAACCGATTTTGATAATGACGTGGTGATGGATATACTTAATGCTGTGCAATCTTATCAGCAACAATCGCAGCCATTACTAACCGCAGAGCAAAAACAAGCATTAAAAGCGCAAATTAAAGGGCAGCTTGTTACTGAGCTTGAGTCAAAGCTTAACGAGCAACAAATTACATTCATATTGTCTGTTTTCGAAAAGTTAACAAATACAAAAAAGGGAGCACAAACGCTCCCTAAATAAGAATTTACTTAACTAGATTATTTACGCCATGCGCCTTTAGGAATGGTTTGATCTAGCTTTTTGTTTTGCGAAGGATCAAAAGTAGGTAATTTACCTGCCTTACGTTGGGCGTTGTAATCCTTCGCGAGCCAAATAACGACGCCCGATAACATAAACAAAGCGATGACGTTAACGATAGCCATTAGACCCATAGAGACATCGGCAAGGGTCCAAACTAATGGTAATTCTCCAAGGGCACCAAACATCACCATACCAAGTACCAGTAATCGGAAGATCAATATACCCGATGCATGGTTATGCTCTAAGAACAATAAATTGGTTTCGGCATAAGAATAATTAGCAACAATCGAGGTAAATGCAAAAAACAAAATTGCAATTGCAACAAAGGTGGCACCCCAGCTACCAACATGTTCTTCAAGGGCAGCTTGTGTTAACGCAATGCCAGTCACACCTGAATCAGGTATAAGCTGTTGTGATAATAAAATAAGGGCTGCAGTTGCAGTACATATAATAATTGTATCTACAAATACGCCGAGCATTTGTACATAACCTTGTGAGGCTGGGTGCGGTGGGTTAGGTGTTGCCGTTGCAGCAGCATTTGCAGCGCTACCCATACCAGCTTCATTAGAGAATAAGCCACGCTTAATACCCTGGATCATGGCCTGCATTACACCATAACCTATTGCACCCGCACCCGCTTGCTCGATACCAAAGGCACTATTAATGACATGAATAAATACATTAGGTAATAAATCGTAGTTTATGGCACATACATAAAGTGCAACTAACAAATAAGCCAGCGCCATAAATGGCACAACCATTTCTGCAAAACGTGAAATAGTTTTTAAGCCACCAAAAATGATAATACCTGACCCTAATACTAAGCCGATGCCTACAACATAGTTTGGAATACCAAATGCAACATTAAATGCAGCAGCAATAGAGTTTGATTGAACAGCATTAAATACCAAGCCAAAAGCAAGAATAAGGCAAAGAGAAAAGATCACACCCATCCAGCGTTTGCCCAAACCATATTCCATATAATAAGCAGGGCCACCACGAAAGTTGCCATCTTCATCGACCGTTTTATATGCCTGAGCAAGGGTACTCTCGGCAAAACTTGTCGCCATACCTATTAATGCAATAAGCCACATCCAGAAAATTGCACCGGCCCCGCCTAAATAAAGTGCAACGGCAACACCTGCCATATTACCCGTACCAACTCGCGCAGCTAAAGAAGTACAAAAAGCTTGGAATGAAGAAATGCCATCGCCAGAACCTTGGCGGCTCTGAAACATTACTTTGATCATATGTGGGAATTGAGTGAATTGAATAAAACCGAGTCGAAGAGTGAAAAATAGCCCCGCAGCTATTAAAAGGTAAACCAGAATGTGACCCCAAAGGAGACCACTTATACTATTTATAATGTCTGTCATTTTTCTTGCCTTGTGAGCGAGTGGAAAATCTGCGGCGCAAGTTACCATAACAAGCGAGGAGAGTTTAGTTATTCTGCTAAAAAACACCAGTTATCCACAGAGGTTTGTGGGTAACTTGTTTGCATTTGGTGGGTATGCGATTAATTTGAAAATATTCAAAAAAACCTTCAAAAAGTGCTTGCGTTAAAAATCCATCTCCCTATAATGCGCATCCACTGACACGGCGGGCAGCAATGAAAAGCGCTGAACAAAGTGACAGAGAGTTAAGTAAAACTTCGGTTTAACACTGTCT
>NZ_PNCZ01000068.1:0-3370 GCF_005887425.1 Pseudoalteromonas sp. S2721 | reverse complement strand
GTTCGGCATGGGGTCAGGTGGGTCCAAAACGCTATTGTCACCAAGCAAATTTGGTTTGTTAATCGCCTTGGCAATTAACTAAATTCGGAATTCTGATATCAAGTAAATATCTACTTTAGTGTCTTAACTTCTGTCTGTTACGCTGTCATAAAACGCGTTTGGCGTTGTATGGTTAAGCCTCACGGGTAATTAGTACAGGTTAGCTTAATGGCTCACACCACTTCCACATCCTGCCTATCAACGTTGTAGTCTTCAACGGCCCTTCAGAGACTTTAAAAGTCTAGTGAGAACTCATCTCGAGGCCTGCTTCGCGCTTAGATGCTTTCAGCGCTTATCAGTTCCGAACGTAGCTACCGGGCAGTGCCATTGGCATGACAACCCGAACACCAGCGGTTCGTTCACTCCGGTCCTCTCGTACTAGGAGCAACCCCTCTCAATTCTCAAACGCCCACGGCAGATAGGGACCGAACTGTCTCACGACGTTCTAAACCCAGCTCGCGTACCACTTTAAATGGCGAACAGCCATACCCTTGGGACCGACTTCAGCCCCAGGATGTGATGAGCCGACATCGAGGTGCCAAACACCGCCGTCGATATGAACTCTTGGGCGGTATCAGCCTGTTATCCCCGGAGTACCTTTTATCCGTTGAGCGATGGCCCTTCCATTCAGAACCACCGGATCACTATGACCTACTTTCGTACCTGCTCGACGTGTCTGTCTCGCAGTTAAGCTGGCTTCTACCATTACACTAACCGTACGATGTCCGACCGTACTTAGCCAACCTTCGTGCTCCTCCGTTACTCTTTGGGAGGAGACCGCCCCAGTCAAACTACCCACCAGGCACTGTCCGTAACCCCGATCAGGGGCCAACGTTAGAACATCAACACTACAAGGGTGGTATTTCAAGGACGGCTCCACAAAAACTAGCGTTTCTGCTTCAAAGCCTCCCACCTATCCTACACATGTAGGGTCAATGTTCAGTGCCAAGCTGTAGTAAAGGTTCACGGGGTCTTTCCGTCTAGCCGCGGGTACACAGCATCTTCACTGCGATTTCAATTTCACTGAGTCTCGGGTGGAGACAGCGTGGCCATGGTTACACCATTCGTGCAGGTCGGAACTTACCCGACAAGGAATTTCGCTACCTTAGGACCGTTATAGTTACGGCCGCCGTTTACCGGGGCTTCGATCAAGAGCTTCGTCCGAAAACTAACCCCATCAATTAACCTTCCGGCACCGGGCAGGTGTCACACCGTATACGTCATCTTGCGATTTTGCACAGTGCTGTGTTTTTAATAAACAGTCCCAGCCACCTGGTCACTGCGGCTCCCGTCCGCTTAGAGAGCAAGTCTCATCACAGATAGGAGCGTACCTTCTCCCGAAGTTACGGTACAATTTTGCCTAGTTCCTTCACCCGAGTTCTCTCAAGCGCCTTAGTATTCTCTACCTGACCACCTGTGTCGGTTTGGGGTACGATTCGGTATAATCTGAAGCTTAGAGGCTTTTCCTGGAAGTATGGCATCAACAACTTCACACCCTTGGGTGCTCGTCTCGTGTCTCAGTCTTAGCGACCCGGATTTTCCTAAGTCACCAACCTACTCACTTTCACATGGACAACCAACGCCATGCTTGTTTAGCCTGCTCCGTCCCCCCATCGCAATTATACCAAGTACGGGAATATTAACCCGTTTCCCATCGACTACGCCTTTCGGCCTCGCCTTAGGGGTCGACTTACCCTACCCTGATTAACATGGGATAGGAACCCTTGGTCTTCCGGCGTGCGGGTTTTTCACCCGCATTATCGTTACTCATGTCAGCATTCGCACTTCTGATACCTCCAGCAAACCTCCCGGTTCACCTTCAACGGCTTACAGAACGCTCCCCTACCACTCAAACATAGTTTGAATCCGCAGCTTCGGTGCATAGTTTAGCCCCGTTACATCTTCCGCGCAGACCGACTCGACCAGTGAGCTATTACGCTTTCTTTAAAGGATGGCTGCTTCTAAGCCAACCTCCTGGCTGTCTGGGCCTTTCCACATCGTTTCCCACTTAACTATGACTTTGGGACCTTAGCTGGCGGTCTGGGTTGTTTCCCTCTTCACGACGGACGTTAGCACCCGCCGTGTGTCTCCCGGATAGTACTTTACGGTATTCGGAGTTTGCAAAGGGTTGGTAAGTCGGGATGACCCCCTAGCCTTAACAGTGCTCTACCCCCGTAAGTATTCGTCCGAGGCTCTACCTAAATAGATTTCGGGGAGAACCAGCTATCTCCCGGTTTGATTAGCCTTTCACTCCTAGCCACAGGTCATCCCCTAACTTTTCAACGTTAGTGGGTTCGGTCCTCCAGTTGATGTTACTCAACCTTCAACCTGCCCATGGCTAGATCACCGGGTTTCGGGTCTATACCTTGCAACTATACGCCCAGTTAAGACTCGGTTTCCCTACGGCTACCCTAATCGGTTAACCTCGCTACAAAATATAAGTCGCTGACCCATTATACAAAAGGTACGCAGTCACCCTCGAAGGGCTCCTACTGCTTGTACGTACACGGTTTCAGGTTCTATTTCACTCCCCTCACAGGGGTTCTTTTCGCCTTTCCCTCACGGTACTGGTTCACTATCGGTCAGTTGGGAGTATTTAGCCTTAGATGATGGTCCACCTATATTCAGTCAAAGTTTCACGTGCTCCGACCTACTCGATTTCACTTAAGATGCATTTTCGTGTACGGGACTATCACCCTGTATCGTCAAACTTTCCAGAATATTCCACTAACACATAATAAGCTTAAGGGCTGGTCCGGTTTCGCTCGCCGCTACTTCCGGAATCTCGGTTGATTTCTGTTCCTACGGGTACTTAGATGTTTCAGTTCTCCGCGTTCGCCTCTTACACCTATGTATTCAGTGCAAGATACCTGCAAGCAGGTGGGTTTCCCCATTCGGAAATCCTAGTCTCAAGCGCTTTTTACTAGCTTGACTAGGCTTATCGCAAGTTAATACGTCCTTCATCGCCTCCAACTGCCAAGGCATCCACCGTGTACGCTTAGTCACTTAACCATACAACCCAAACGGGTCTTTGTTAGTGACAGCTGTTAACTTCGCCAGAAGTTAATTCATCAAATAATGATGAGAATACTAAAGTAGATACCGATTAATCATTGCTGATTAACTGGCATATTTTTACTTTTGAAAACTCTTTATAGATACGAATATCTATAAGAATTTTAATATCAGCTTTCCAAATTTTTAAAGAGCATATTAATTAGTTAAACCAAACGGTTTAGCTAACTAACAATCATCTGTGTGGACACTACGAACAAATAAGTTCTAAATCGTATAAGGAGGTGATCCAGCCCCGGAGTCCCCTAGGGCTACC
>NZ_PNCZ01000067.1:0-474 GCF_005887425.1 Pseudoalteromonas sp. S2721 | reverse complement strand
ATACGGCGATCCGATCAAGAGGAAGGGGGCCTGGTGTGTGAAGGATCGTTTCCAGCTGGAAGTTTTTTAAAAGCCTCTTGGCTCTGTAATGATTGTTTTGGGTGTTTAGAGCGGCTTGTGATCCAACTAAAGCCAAGTTGCTTTAGAATTTTATAGACATGATTTAAGTGGTAATGAACACCAAATTCAGTGTGAATGTAATGCACAATGTCTTCACCGGTAAGGCGGCCACCACGTAGTTCTGTGTTCGTGCGCTTTATAAATTCAGACAGTTGTTCAAGTTGCCGCTGTTGCAGCCTTGATGGACGTCCTTGAATAGGCTTATTGTCTAAACCATCAAGCCCATACTCTAGGTAACTAGAAACCCATTTATTCACACTACTTCTTGCAGTGTTTAGACGTTTTGCAATATCGGTTCGGCTATTACCCTCATAAAATAAAGACACTTCGAGCAATCGCATGCGTTTTCGTGCC
>NZ_PNCZ01000066.1:0-102265 GCF_005887425.1 Pseudoalteromonas sp. S2721 | reverse complement strand
AAAACCAAACGATGAAGAACTCGTAAAGCTTGGCTCGTCAATCTCTGGCTTCTCAAGCTCATCGATTTCAGGTTTTTCTAGCGCTTCGATTTCAGCTAAAACTGGCTCGTCGTCGGCAATTGGTTCTTTAGTTGTGTACTCATCAAAGCCGAATGATGACGAAGCGGAATCTCTCGGTTCTTCTAGTTCAGGTTCATCTTGTTTAGGTTCCTCTGCTTTTGGAGCTGTTTCTTCATTGATGCTGTAAGATGAAGCAAGGCTCGCTAATTTTAGCTCTTGCTCTAGGCCTCGTTGCTCATCTAAGAAGTCGTCATCAGAGTCGTTTACGTCTTTATCGTCGTAACCAAGTTCAAGGTCATTAAATTGCTTGGCGTCAGCAAAATCATCAGCTGTTTGTGTAGATGGGGTTTGTGGCTTTTCACTATCATGCTGTGCACTAAAGTGCATTAGTTCAGAGAGAGCGTCGTTATCATTTTTCTCGGTTAATTCGTTTGTGAAGTCAGGAAATGAATCAGTGTCTTGCTGTGACTGCTCTGAGTTTTCATTTAGTACGGCAGCCGTTGCTGCTTGAAGTTCTTCGGCTTCTTTTTCTGCTGAAGCTTGCGCTTGGGCCGCTGCTTTTAGGGCTTTAGCTTGCATTAAGCTTTGTTCAAGCTCTGATTCTGCATCAGTATTTTTATTTTGACGAATACGAACAATCACTAAGCCTGCAACAAGTAGTACTAGCAAGACAATTAAACTTGGCATTAATAATGAGCTTGAAGAACTATTTTCACTTTCATAAGGAGCAGCAGGCTCCGGTGTAAATGCTGGCTCAACAGGTTCTGCCTCGACAGCTTTTCTTACATCTGTAGTTTCACTGTTTTGCGAACTATCAGGCGCTGCGTTATCAAGCTGTTGTTCCATCACAGGAGAGGTTACAGGCTCGGCCACAGTTTCTGTCGGGGTATCAGAGATTATAATGCGATCAACGTCAGCGGGCTCTTCTGTTTGCTGCACTGGTGGTGTTAGCTGTGTATTTTGCGTTTCTAGTGGTTCTGGCTCTATTTGTAATTGTTCTGCAGGCTGTTGCGGCTCAATAATCTCTGATGCTTGCTCAACTGTAGGCTGTGTTGGTTCTTCAGGCGTACCTTGTATTGCTCCTGAATGTCGAGTTGAGCGGGTGCTATTACCCTGAATTACTGGTTCAACGGGTTGTGTTGGCTGTGGCTGAACTTTTAGGTTTGAACCATTATTGAGTGGGGTAGGATTTTGGCAATTTTTTTCGTAATTTCTGGCAGCTGAACGATAATTTTTGTTGCTAGTGTTGTTACGATACTCATGCATTTGTTGCTTTAACAAAATACACATAGCTTCGTTGTACTGTGCTTTTGATGTAAAGCTCAGACTTGCAAGTAATAGTAATAAAGTTGTTTTTATAATTGGCATAGTTTCCTGACCAGTAAGGTTTATCTGGTTACCCAAACAATGAGTTAATTCTAAGCCCAGTAGGGCAATTTATCCACATTCATTAAATAATTTCAGCGAAATAGCAAAGTCAATCGATCACCATGAGCGCTCGGTATTCGTCATAAGCAAATTGGTCGGTCATTCCGCTGATGTAATCTTGAATTAAACGGCAGCGATAATAGAACTCGTAGGCGGTAAAATGATCAGGTTCGGCTTTTAGGGCATCAATGGCTTTTTGATAGCTATTTAAATGTTTATTAGATAGTTTTTTCACCAGACGAGTTTCAATTAAGTAGTGTTGATCGCCTTTTAAAACCCGTTTAAAAGCATCGGCGTCAAGGGCAAGTAAGGGCTTGTAGCAATCAAGTAAACCGCTAATGATTCGATAACCTTGCAGCTCTAAGCGCTCTACTTCTTTGTGGCAAAAAACGTGCTTTAATGCCACTTGTTTTAAGGTGAGCGTGACAGCGTGCAGATGGCTACGATCTTCTAATAACGCTTGATTAAAATCACCATGGTAAATGGCTTCTATGTTGCTGATAAACCGTTCTGCTGCGTAGCTTACTAATGGGTGTAGCAAGGTCACACGCAGGTAAATAAAAAATTCGCTGTTAAAATTGTATGGCTGCTCTTGCGCTTTACTTAACGCATAATCAATGGCTTTTTCGGCAAAGTCGCTGTGTTTGGTATCGTCTATGGTTAGGTTTGTGAGTGTGCGGGTGTATTGCTCTTTTAGCTTTTCACATAGCGACTCAACACTAATAATGCCTTTTTCTACCGCATCTTCTATATCGGCCAAACAATACGAAATATCATCAGCGGCTTCCATTATGTAGCTTGCTGGGTGGCGGCAGTATTGTTCAATTTCGAGTTCAGTTTGCAGTGCTTCTACAAAGGGTTTTTCGCTAAAGTAGTAGCCCACTTTTTTCATTAAGTAGTTTTTATCTTGCGGGCTGTCTTTTTTCGCCATGCTGGCTGGGCGAGTATATTTTAAAATTCCGGCACTTTGGCTGTAGGTTAAGTTTAGTGATAACAATGAATGAATTATGCGAATACCTTGGGCATTACCTTCAAAGCTTTTTATATCTTGGGCTAAGTGTTTAAAAATCACGCTGATGCCAATGCCTTTACAGCGCTCTGGGGTTAGTGAGTCTAAGTGTTTCTCGAACCACTGATTAATGGCTGCTTCGCCAAAGTGACCAAACGGTGGGTTGCCAATATCGTGCATTAGGCAGGCCATTTCAACGAGGCTTTCTAGTGGCCGCTCAAGTCCAGCTAGGCCATATTCTTTTTGCTTTGCATCACTGAGCTTATTAAAAATGGTTTGCACAATAAAGCGGCCTACCTGTTGCACTTCAAGCGAGTGAGTCAGCCGTGAACGCAC
This sequence comes from Pseudoalteromonas sp. S2721, assembly GCF_005887425.1. Classification (NCBI taxonomy): domain Bacteria; kingdom Pseudomonadati; phylum Pseudomonadota; class Gammaproteobacteria; order Alteromonadales; family Pseudoalteromonadaceae; genus Pseudoalteromonas; species Pseudoalteromonas sp. S2721. The sequence continues at coordinate 99,432 of NZ_PNCZ01000066.1, read as the reverse complement.
TGCGGCATTGCGCTCAAGTGGAAATACTTGGGTTTTTTGTTGTAAGCGGCGAATTGCTGCACTGTTAATAATACGACCCCGATCACTTTCAAGCGCAGTGTGTAAATTATTGGTAGAACGCATTTCGCGTGCTGGGGTAATTTTTTTACCAAAATCGATCATTTTTCGTTCCCACAAAGCGGTAAAAATCGGGCTTTTATATGTTGTTAGCAAAACTTTGCTAGTTATTAAATTTAATCTAACAGCTTGTATCTTAAATTAAAATATTCATTTTTATTAAAGTTATTACTTTAAATTAAGTCCTTTATTCATATATTATTCAGTTTCACGCACTTCTTCATTATCTTGAATTAGAAAGGAAAGCCTTTTGGCTGTATAGCAATGATGCAAACTCTGTCTAAAAAAACATGGCTGCTAGCCAGTATTCTTTTGTATTGTATTGGTTTAACTGCTTGTAAAAGTACCCCTGAAACAAGTACTGAAAACACCTTAACAGTAGTCGAAAAAAATGCCATTAAGGCCAAACAGGATGCACTTCGCGCCCGTGGTTTTTACGAAAGTCAGCTAGGTAATATCAATTACGCTACAACGAGGCAATGCAGTAACTTTAATTTACAAAGTCACCGTGGCTCAATTCGCTACGCCGAAAACTCGCTTAACGCAGTAATTGATGCTATCGACAACAACTTTGATGTTGTTGAAATTGACGTGCGTATTACCCGTGACGATGTGTGGGTTGTGCATCATGATGCTCGCACCGGCCGCGAAACAGGCACGGTTGATAATAAGCGTCGTAAAATTGAGTCGATGAACTACAAAAAAGAGTGGGGCTATTTACGTCATCGTAATCAAGATACTGGGCTACTTACCGACAAAATGCCGCCATCATTTAGAGAGCTAGCAGCTACGTTTGCACGCTATCGTAAACCCCATCAAAAACTGAATATCGAAATAAAATCAAAGGCCTCAGTTAACGATTTAAAAATGCTTGATTACTTGGCATATGAGTTTGTTGGCGGCGGAAACTACTTTTTTAGTAGCTTAGAAATGCGCAACCTTACTCGTATGCGCGACATTAACCCAGACATTTATTTGGCATTTATTCAATCACCGGCAAAAGCCTCAATGAATAAGCTAGCAAGTGATCTAAAACGCGGTGCTGGGAGCGATCCTATTTATGAGCGTAACAAAGAAGAACTTGAAAGCTTGCAAGCACTTGGAAATCGTTACCATCGTGAAAAGCGTTACGACAGCCCTGTTAAGCTTGATAAATTGGTAAAGCAACTAAAACGTAACTTTGGCTATGTGCTTGATATTCGTCATTACAAGCAAAGTGCAGCTCGCTTGAAACCAGTTGCTAAAGCGCGCGGCATTATGATTGCTACATATTCAATTAATGGTCACGACTATCATGAGCGCAGCTTATTAGCGCAGTCACGTTCGCTGCGTCCAGACTCGGTGATCATGGACGACACCGTATATGGTTTTTGTTCTGTGTTCGAGTTGCCAAAAATGCAGCCGTTTTTTAGTGATGACCCAGAAGCTAAGTTAATTGCTAGTATGCCTGCAGACCTTGATTTAGAACGCTTAGATGAGCTGTATGCTTATAAAGCTAATCAGCTTTATCCTGCGGTGGGCGGCACGCTTAAATCAACGCAAGCACAAACTTATATTCCCAAAGTAACATCGACTCCTTCAGCGCCTAATTTAGAAATAGGGACTCGCCAAGCCGATGAAGACTTTAGCCTAGAAACAGATCCTGCTGTTGAACTAGAACTACGTAAAAAACAATAAGAACAATACTATGACTGATTTAATAAAGCCGTTTTGGTGGCGCTGCTTGCTACTTGTTTTAGCTACTTTATATTTATTACCCGAAGCAATTTTTAATGCCCAATTAGTGTCATTAGTGGGGTTAGGCACTCCTTCAGCAGAAGATCTTGAACACCTTGAAATTTATGGCCGAGCAGTGTCTGGAGTAGGTGTTGCGCTGCTGTTAGCTGACTTTTTACCTAAAGCCATGGTTGCTAAAGTTGGCCGCGGACTTATCTCGTTTATCGCTTTACTGTGTTTAGTTTGGCCAGTGGTGTTTTTTGGCCAGAAGTATGTAATTGAAAAGACCTTGATTGAGCCCTCTACAGCAGAGCAACGTCAGTTTGCTACGTACAGTGCAGCACTGCGTGATGCTCTAGCAATTAACTCGATTAAAGTGAATGATCTCGATTATAACCCTGAGCAATTACATAGTTCAGAGAACTTAACCTTTTTGGCGCTATTTGGTGGCTTACTGTATAGCGACGCCGCACTTTCAGATAATTTAGAGCAAGATAAACGTAAGATCATCGCTGCTTTTGTGCAGAAGAAAGCGTATCAAGATTTTGATAAACATTATAAAAACTACAGCCAGCTATATGATGAGCTGGTGGTTAAATACAAAGCCTATGCTGATGGCAGTAAAAAGTATAACAACACTTTGGCTGGAATAGGTGAACGTGAACAAGGTTATTGGCAGCAAGTTGAGCAAGAGATCAACAGTGGCTGGAGCAAGTATCAGCAAGCACAAAAAGCCCACATTGCCAAAGCATCGGCACGAGCGCAAAAGTATGGCCCTAAGATTTATGATTACCATCACAGTATAGCTAAATGCCGTGAGCGTTATGATAAGAGCAGCGAAAAAGATCGCCGTAATCGCTGCTATGAGCGCGAAGCAGCAGACTACCGAAGCACTATTTTAAAAGCGGGTATTGGCTATATAGAGCCTGATTACTGGCTTATCGAAGAAGAAATCTCGGCTGCAGAAAATGCCGCAGGCACTATTTTGATGGGAGTGCTCACTGGCGGTGTTTATACAGCTCTGCAAGCGGCAAGTTTAGCAACCGGTGGCGATGGTGGTCTTAAGGATAAACGCTACAAATACACCGATGATCCCGATCATTATCAACTGCGTTTTTTACAGCATCCGAACTTTCATAAGATGTTTGTTAGCGAGACAGGTTACCCGTTTACGGTTGAAAACTTAGTGGCGTTTCGTACTCACGAAACAACGCAAAACAAGCTTAGAGCACACTTTGCTAGTAAAGGTTTACAACTTGAAAGCAATTGGAATGTAAATCAACGCCAAGCGTTTGCTAATGCAGTCGCAACCAAAGTTACCAACGAAGCGAATGCACAATGGCAAAGCGAAATGCGTAAACGTGGCATGAGCTTAGAGCCAAACTTAAGCTGGGTTGCGTTTCAGTTACACCCGCAAATTCAAGCTAAAATTGCCGACAGAATGGGCGATTTATATGTGAAAAACATTCGCGCCGATTGGAATAAAAAGAACTTTAAAGACAAGGTGCTTGATCCAAACATTGCAAAACGCACCGACAAATACCTAGCTATGCTTAATAGTTCAGAAGGTAAATTTGCAGATGGTGGCGAGTATGCTGAGTACGGTAAACAAGCACTCCGTTCGGTGATTATTCCGCCTATTTCGATGTCGTTGTCACTGTTTTTGATTTGCTTAACCTTTAGCAAGCTGCCGTTAAAACTATGGCAATTGATTAAACCTCAGCAAGAAAAGCAACCAACCACTGCTGTATCTGTTTTGCAAAAGCTGATTATGCCAGCGCTGATTTTGATAGTGCCAGTAATGTTTGTGCATAACACCTTTACTGAAGACGACCAAAGCCCTGTTAACTACTTTTTAGACAAGGTCGATGAATCGAGCAATCCGGTGTTTAGTTATGCGATTCGTTGGACTTTGCATGCCCAGCCTTTGCTGCATCCTCTAGGCTTAGAATTTGAAGAAAAACTGCATATTTACGAGAGTTTTAGTCCAGTGAGCCATGCTTTAGCTAAGGTTGATATTTTGCGTCATGGCGATGCCAACTTAAGTGCAGAACAGCAGCAGCGCAGACAATACATGGTTGAGCAAAAAACTAAGTTAACAATCTCCACGAATGCGGCGAATGCCACAATTCGTATCATGAATATCGGCCCGAAGTATCGTCCTGGCATGACGTTAAAAACGGGTGCTTATGATATTCAAGTATCGGCGCCTGGATATAAAACGTATCGACGTTGGCACCAAGTTGATGCTGGTGAACAAACATTAACCATTGATTTAAGCAAGTAATTAGCAAGGAATGAAAATGCAACATTGCCAAAATACGGTGTATGCCACCGACCTCCACTGTTGTGATTGTGGAGAAGCACTTGAGCAAAAAAGACAAATGCACACGGTTGAGGAACTCAACCCTGATTTACTGGTTGATGTAAAAAACTATGCGCCACAAGCGGGTACGATCACAGGTGTTGTGAAGTCAATGTATTACTATAAGCGCCGCTATAAAACCAATAACGACAACATGTTATATGGTTATTGGTGGCTAGAAGTAGAAGACAAAGACGGCATTATTCATGAGTTTAGTGTTGATGCAGAAAAAGATGTAATTGCTAACCTACAAAAGGGTAATGTGATCACTGCTTTTCAGGAAACACCGTTAACGCTTAATTATCGCATTGCTGATGGCAATGCTAGGCGGGTAGTTAAAAATGACCGCTTTATGCCAGTTGTGATTGTGCATTTTGCCGATCAACAATATCGCAGCTGGGACAAAACCATTAGCCGAAACTACACTGGTGGAACGATATTGTGGCTGGTGCTAAGTGTTATTACATTCTTAATCATGTTGTTCGCTGCAAAGCTTGAGTTTTTGCCTGCGCTACTTGCGTCATTGCCTGTGGCAATTGGGGTGTTTATGGCAGAGCAAAACTACCATAAAAAAGCTAAAGCCAAACAAGAAGCAAAGTATGATGCGATTTTAGCGGCAACAGATGTGATGCTATCGACCACCCTAAATCAATTGGGTTATAACATGCTGGCAAGAACGCCGAGTAAGTCAGATGTTATTTGTATCTCGTGTCAGCAGCGTATCAGTCAAGATGCGGCACATTGCTATTGCTGTGGTGCTAAGCAACATGTTGAAGCGATTGCTGCAAACGAACAGTCGCTTGCAAAAGATGATGAGCAAGCTATTAGCATTCAAAAAGCGTTAGAGCCAACTATAACCAAACCAACTAGTATCGCTGAGCTTGAGCATGCCATTATGGATGAATATAGTCTTGCGTATGAAAACGATTACGTGCATAAAAATGTTTGGGCACGCAACGAAAAAGGCACTATTCGTCATCGTGCTGTGCTTGGTAAAGTATTAGAAAAAGAGCAAAGCGCACATGCCAATGAAACACGTGAAACAGTAACCACCACTGAAACAACAACCACCTATCGAGGTGGCATGTATGTGGGTAGCGATGTAAAAGAGCGCGTAGAGGTATATCGCAATCGTAGCACGACTTTAAAAGGCGAAATTATGCTTGAAACGGCCACAGGTGAGCCGTTTGTTTTTAAAGCCGGTGAAGATTTATTGGGCTCAGTTGATATCGGCGATTGGGTGTATTACGCCTACAGCAGTGTAGACACAAAGCGTTATTATAAGTATTACCGAGAGAATGCGGTTAATGTGAGTAAAGACATTGCCTATGGCAACACATCAGTACGTAGCTTTGGTATGGTACATGGTTTTAACCGTATGGTACTGCTTGGCCTTACGTCAATAGGGCTAGCGTGGTACTTTGATGCTCAAGATTTTTACCCGTTGATAAATACACTCGTACCAGAGGCCGGGATTGATTTACTCAATAATTACCCGCAAGTGGTCGAACATTTAGATGGGCTTCCGGTTGCTGTGTTTATTGTATTAAGTGTGGTTACAGGCGTTTGGGGCTTTATTTATAGCCTAATAAACGGCTCACGTTTAAAGCGTAGTGTGAAAAAGCTTGAGAGCATGATCACAAAATTTTCAAAACAGTTTGGTAACGTTTCTGAGCAAATTAACAAATTGAACTAAAAGGGTTTCGCATGCGTATTTGGCAATTAGTTTTAGCGGGTATATTAATGTTTAGCTCGGCTGTAAAAGCGGAGCAAGAGCAATCTGTGGTCCTTATTTCGATAGATGGCTTTCGTTGGGATTATATTGAAAAACACCATGCAAAACACTTAAAAGCAATCAGTGAGCAGGGCGTACGAGCTAGCAAAATGCGTCCTGTTTACCCGACCAAAACTTTCCCGAATCATTTGTCGATTATTACCGGCTTGTTGCCGGTTAATCATGGCATTGTCGAGAACCGCTTTTGTGATACTGAGCGCAACGACTGCTACAAAATGGGGAAAGGGAAAGACGATAGCACTTGGGTGAGTGGTATTCCGCTTTGGAACCTAGCGCAAATGCAGGGCTTAAAAGCCGCAACCTATTTTTGGCCTGAATCAGATGCGCGCTTTAACGGTATGTTGCCTGATTACTTTTATCATTATTCAAAACACAGTGATTACCAAAAGCGTGTTGATCAAATTATTCAGTGGTTGAGCTTACCAAAAGCGCAGCGTCCACGTTTGGTTATAAGCTACTTTTCGCTGGTGGATAGCATGGGGCATGAGTTTGGCCCAGATGCCAAAGAGACTTATGACGCAGTGCAAAAGCTCGATAGTTTAATGGCTGATTTATCGAGCCGTTTAAAAGCGCTTGATGAAAACATTAACTTGGTGATTGTGTCTGATCACGGAATGGCGTCTGTTGATCCAAGCCTTAGCATTAAAATTGATAGCTTGCCGCAAGATGAAAACTTCATAGTGCAAAACACTGGCCCTCGGGTTTTATATTATGCAAAACCAGATAGCAAAGCAGACATCAAGGGATTCAGCAAAAAGCTTGCTAAAGCCGCAGATGGTCGTTACGTCGTGCTAAGCGAGCAGCAAAAGCGTGATTATCACTATAATAAAGGCCCGCGCGTTGGCGATATTATTTTACAAACCGACGCACCTCGTGTGTTTACCGACAGTAAAATGGCTGGTTACCTAGGCACTCATGGTTACGCTTACAGCGAAGATATGGCCGCAACCTTTATCGCCACTGGCCCCGCCTTTAAACAAGGCCTTCGTTTAGACGAAGTAAGTAATTTAGATGTGTACCCGCTGATCGCCAAAATTCTAGGCCTTGAGATTTTAAGCCCAATCGACAGCGACGGCGCAAGTTTGTGGCCGGCTATGAAGCAGTAAGCTTTGAGCTAGTTTGTGCCAGCACATTACTAAGGCTAAATACGATACCGTAGGCGTGAAATTTATTTCGCGCGAAACAAGTTTCACGCCTACGAATTAATACATTAGTCACTGGGCGCTAGGATTTAGGTTCTTGGACGCGATGTAAAATCGCAGCTACAGACTCACACCCGTTACCTACAACTTCGTTACCCACCCGTACTCACCATGGCTTTGAAACTTGTAGCTTTGATTACCGGCATCAAATTGGCCTTGTAGGGTGTTTTCTGTGAGGGTCATCACGGCTTGATGGCCTGCTTTAGCATGATCATTGACTTTGCCAAATACACTTCTATCGCCATTGCTGGCTTCAATAATGTTACTAATTTCGACGGTGTAACTGAGGTATTCGTCGATCACTAAAATAAAGTGATCGCCGGGTTGTAAGGTTTTTAGGGTGTCTAAATCAAATTCGCTGAAAGCGGTGTTTGCTAATTGGTCAGGCAAACGGCCTTGTTTATATAGATAATCGTGCGCATGATTAGATAACTGATTAAGCGGCGCAGTTAAGTTCACAATGGGCTGTGGGGCTATTTGGTCGGCCTGCGCTTTGTAAGAGGCAACAAACTGCTGTGTGCTTGGTTTTGTTTTAAAACCATCACTTTGAATGTGCCATTCATTCAGTGCAAATGCTGTAAGTGGCAGAATGAAGATTAATGCAAGCGTCCTGTTCACATGTTTCTCTTACGGGTTTTTATGTTAACTCATTGTTGGTTTTTACCTTAAGTTAACAACCCGGTCAATGGTTAATCACTAAGTAGTGGTTTTTATTATCGTGTCGATAAAATTAATTTGTTTTACTCGGCTTTGAATGCTCAGCATAATCCGCGTTTTTTTGTCACCGAAACTCAAAGACCAGAGGTACCAAGCATGCGCGGGTGGATCATTTATAAAGATAGCCAAGGCTTGTTAAAACAAGAAACCTATGAGGTAGAACGTTTACTTGCTGCAGCCGAAGAAGAGGGCATAGATTTACAAGTTTATTCGCCTGATCAATTTGACCTGACTATTACCCGTGAAGACGGTAAAAGTATTTTAATTGATGGTAAGTCAGTTGAGCTCCCCGATTTTGTTATCCCTCGCATGGGGGCAAGTACAACTTATTTTGCGCTAGCGATTATTCGCCACCTTGAACGTTTAGGTGTGTACTGTGTTAACAGTTCGCAATCCATCGAAACAGTAAAAGACAAATTATTTGCACAGCAAATTCTTGCAGAGTGTAATTTACCCACGCCAAATACCATGTTGGTTAAATTTCCGGTGAATATTGATTTGGTTGAAAAGCAAATTGGCTTTCCTGTGGTTATTAAAACCTTATCGGGCTCGCAGGGGAGTGGTGTATTTTTATCAAAATCAAAAGAAGAGTTTGATGACTTAATGCAGCTGATTGAGGCTGCAAATCCACAAGCAAACATCATTTTACAGCAGTTTGTTAAGTCCAGTCATGGCCGTGATTTGCGAGTACTTACTATCGGTGGCCGTGCTGTTGCGTGTATGGAACGTAACTCACAGGGTAAAAACTTTAAAGCCAATGTTAGTGCAGGTGGCACTGGTAAGTCATTTCCTATTACGCCAGAAATCGAATGGCTTGCAACCCAAACAGCGAACGTACTTAACCTTGATGTGGCTGGCATTGATTTATTGTTTGATGAGCAGCACTTTAAAATTTGTGAAGCAAACTCAAGCCCTGGCTTTGAAGGCTTAGAAGGTGCGTTGGGTATTGATGTAGCCAAAGAGATTTTGCACTTTATTCGCATTCGTTTAGGTATTTTTGATAAGCCCACAAAACCAGAAGCGCAAGAAAAAGCAGCTTAATCTTCGGTTATTTTTGCACAAAAGCCATTTTCTGAACTTAGAAATAAGTTGAGTGAATGGCGGTTGCAAATTGCTTGTACGGTTGCAAGGCCTAAACCAAACCCTTCTTTTTGACGCGCCGGATCGCTGCGATAAAAGCGTTTTGTGAGCTGTTGTAAATCATGTTCATTGACACCCTTACCATTGTCGACAACTGATATACTTTTTTCAGCAATTATTATTTTAATCGTTGCGCCCTTACCAGCGTACTTTATAGCATTTTCGACTAGGTTAAAAATTGCTTGAAACAACAGGTTTCGATCACCGCTTAATTGCCAAGATGAAGAAATAGCGACATCAATTGATTGACCGTTTTGTTCGGCACTGGGTTGTAGAATTTCACTAATATCATTGGCAAGTTGACTACTATCAATTGTTTCGAGCTGTAGCGGAAACTGTCCATGTTCTAAACGTGTGAGCTTTAGCATGGCGTCAAAGGTGTTAATGATGCTATTGAGCTGTTCAAGCTCGTAGCCCATTTCTGGCAGCTTTTGTAAACGCTGCTCTAAATTAAGTTTTAATCGTGTCAGAGGGGTTTTTAGATCATGAGCGATATTATCGGTAATTCCCTGTACCAAAGCGAAATTTTCCTCTACTGCATCGAGCATCGTATTGATGTGAGCTGCTAAACGATCAAATTCATCACCTTTATCTTTATGGGATAAACGCGCGCTTAAGTTGCCATTTTGAACTTGTTCGGCTGTTGCATTGAAGTAGTTTACACGACGCAAATGTCGACGAGAAAATAGGTAACCAAACAAGCCTGTTAACGCTATTGCTAAGATAAAAGTCCAACTAGCGATTGATTTGAAATCGATGATTAAACGTTGTAAATGCTCTGTGGCAGTGGCGAGCACGATATTGCCATAAACGGTTTTAACTTTGCCTGTTGTGAGTAGGCGTATTTGACCTCGTCCGGTATCAAGAACAGGAAAAACAACTGTTTCAGGGAGTGAGGGGATATTATCGGGTAAAAAGCTTAGCTGCTGGCTTTGTTCATAATCACTCTGCCAAAAAATTAAAATATCACCTTCGCTTCTGAAAACATCAAGCTGTTGAAAAAAGCTTTGCTTGTCAAATTCGGAGGCGAGCGCTTCGATACGTGTTTTTTCGGCATCAAGGCGCCGTTCAACTTGACGGCTTTGCTCGCCAAGTAGCAGTTGGTAGATTAAAGTAATCGCAAGTAATAAAGTAACAGCGGTAATTGCTGCAAAGGCCAATGTTAAACGCCAAACTGAGCTTTTTCTTGGGTCGAACAAACGTAGGTTATTTTCGTACATTAACTCTCACTAGCTTTTAAGCGGTAGCCGACACCGCGAACTGTTTCGATTTCTAATTGCGCGGACGCTTCTGTGAGCTTTTTACGAAGCCTCGCAATATGCACGTCAATAACGTTGGTGCCAGGATCAAAATGATATTCCCATACCGATTCAAACAATAAGGTACGGGTGACTAATTTGTCTTGGTGATCTAATAAATACCTAAGCAATTTAAATTCTTTGGGCTGTAAATTAACAGTTTTAGTGTTTACTTCAACTCGTTGATTACTGTAGTCGAGCGTTAAATTGGCAAGACTAATTTTAGTGCTCAGTGGGGCATGAAAGGTATGCCGTTTTATTAAGTTTTCGACTCGAATAGCTAATTCAGAAAAAGAGAAGGGTTTTGTTAGATAATCATCACCGCCGGCTTTTAAACCTGTCACTCTGTCGTCTACTTTATCTAGCGCAGATAGTATTAATACTGGCGTTGTTTTGCCGGTTGCTCTTAATGCTAACAATACCTGTAAACCATCAAGCTTAGGAAGCATACGATCTAGAATAATCGCGTCGTAATGTTCACACGTCGCTAGCATAAGCCCTTGTTGACCATCTTCTGCGCAATCTAATGTGTAGCCTTGCTCAATAAAAGCCTTGTATAAAAACTCGCGATTTTGCTGATCGTCTTCAACTAATAATAGTTTCATTAATTGCCCCAACGAAGCAAAGGTAAGTTCTTACCCGTCTCAAGATCAATCGCTTTTTTGTGACGCCCTTTGCTGGTTACGAATGTGGCGACCATGTATGTGATACCCATGTCTTGCTCTAATTGGGCTTCAATTAGGTAGTGTGTTGGCTCACTATCTAGTTGTGTTACTAAACCATGTAATGTGTAACCTTTACGGCTCATCAAATTAGCAGCTGCTATTTCTTCTTGTTCATCAAGCTCCGGAGCTTCATACTCAAGCTCTATTACCTTTCCCGCACTGTCTAAAAGTAATTCGATAAATCGTTGTTTTTTAGCTTCATATAAAGTGACTTCGAATACGCTTTGACCATTTTCAATTTCCAGTTCAAACTCAACAATAACGGCATTTTTCGCATAGTGTTGTTCTATGTTATATAAAACTTCAGTCGGGGCAGGGGCTGTGCTTGAATCTAGCATATTAAAAATGGCTGAACTTGCAGCAAAAGCAAGGCCAGAAATTAAGCACAGGCAAGTTAAAACTAGTTTTTTCATAATATTTCGACATTAGTTTGGCAGCACGTTTAGTGCTGCCATTGTTGTATTTTGTTGTTAATCATCAAGCTTACATGCACGTACGATGTTATCTTGTACCCACTGGCATTCTAGATCAACATATTGTTCTGTAAAACTCGCTAAGCTGTTATCTTCACTGATGTAGCCGAATAAACTAGCCTGTTGCGATTCAGTTACTGTTACTATGCCTTTTAATTCAAGAGGTTCATTGCTGTTATCACGTTCGATTTCACTGACAATATAGCTCTGTCCATCAATAAGACCTTCAAGCTCTAACCATTCACCTGAAAGAGTATCTGCTGTTAACCCATCTTCAAAAACGGTTCTATTTGTGATTTTCAAGCTGATGCCATTGATAATAATGTTGCCATTGCTGTAATTGGCAAAGCCAGAAACACTAAAATTACTGCTTAAATTAGGCGAAGTGTGGCTTTTCTCCAGATCTATTTCGTGGGCTAAAAACCAATTGTTAGCTTGCTGCCAGATGGCATCTACTTCTATCGTATCTCCTATGGTTAATGTAGCGCGAGTGGTATCTTCAAATTTAGTTTGATCGGTAATACTCACTTGCCATTGATTGTTCAGGGTAACCAAGGAAGCGTCATTGTTGATGAAGGTAATTGTACCAAAAAGCGCTGTATCTAGATCGTCATCAGCTGTAAAGTTATGTTCAGCGTCAACCTCTTGTGCCATTAATAAGTTACCTTCTAAGCGGCCCTCTACTTCAACGAATTGATTGTTTTCTAATGCGCCGTCGATGTCTGCCTGTTGATATTGAACAGTTAAATCACCTAGTTTAAAAGTATAAGAGGCAGTGTTTAGATCTGTTATGAAACCTTCGAGTTCTAATTCTGCGCTGTTAGATAATGGTTGTTGGTAGGTAACCGTGAATTCACTATGGCTATTGTTATAACCGCTTAATTCAACCAGGCTACCATTTGAAAGGTTTTCAGTATTTAAATTATTTAACTTGAAGCCCGCTATTGTAGCGCCTTGTTCATTGATACTAACAGGCCCTTTAAAACTTGGATCATAATCAATCTGAGTTGCTTCTTTACCATTTGTTTCAACTTCAACCATCATACCCACTTTTAGATCGCTGATTAATGCGTGGTTGTCATCCACCTCAATGTCAGCATTATTTGTGGCTATTTGATGTTGGTTAACTGTAATACTGTTACTTGATATCGCACTTACCTCACCGACTAATAAGCTTGGCAAAGTGAGAGTATTTTGTACCGGTTCCTCACTCTTACTACTACTGCCACAGCCTGAAAGTAGTGCACTGATTGTTGCTAACGAAATAATAGATAGGCGATTTTGATTGATTAGTTTTGTCATGATTGGTCCTTAAATTAGTCAGTGTTTGCAGTTTAACTAAGTAAGGATTGCTTGAAGGTGGAGAGAAAATTAAATTTTGTTAATGTTTGGCATTGCAGTAAATGCCTCTTCTGTATAGTAAATTAATCTTAAAATACTACAAAAGTGTACAGTGCCATCTGGCAAATCATAGGATATGGTAGATTTTTAATTGCAAGGAGTGTGTGTACATGAGTCAGCTCATCAGTCGAGCAACTGCGGGGTTAGTGGCCGTTATTATTGGCTTTACTAGCTCAATTGCGCTTATTTATCAGGTTGTTATGGTGTTAGGTGGCACACCTGATTTGGTTGCTAGCTGGGTATTAATGCTTGGTCTTGCTATGGGCGTCAGCTCAATTGCGTTGTCTTACTACTACAAGGTGCCTATTCTTATCGCGTGGTCAACAACCGGAGCGGCACTCCTTATTTCAAGTGCCCAAGGGTATAGCTTAAATCAAGCTGTTGGCGCGTTTATGTTCTCCGCTGCGCTGGTGTTTTTGTCTGGCATTACTGGCGTGTTCGAAAAAATGATGAATAAGATCCCAAGTCAACTGGCCTGTGCAATGCTTGCAGGCGTGTTGGTGAATTTTGGTATTGATGTGTTCAACTTTATGAACGAGCTGCCTTTAGTGATTGGGTTAATGGTGGCTGTTTATTTATGTGGAAAACGTTACTTTCCACGCTTTGCTATGCTCGCAGTGGTTGTGGCGGGATTTTTAATAGCAGGTGTAACTGGGCAAATTGATACCTCTAGCTGGCAGTGGAAAATGAGCGAGTTTGCTTACATTGCACCTGAGTTTGATTTAAACGCCATGATAAGTGTTGGTTTACCGCTGTTTATTGTGACTATGACGTCGCAAAACTTACCAGGTATTGCTGTATTAAAAGCGCATCACTATAAAGCCCCTGTGTCGGCAGCGTTAAATGTAACCGGGCTATTAAATGTATTTATTGCACCACTTGGTGGTTATGCCATTAATCTAGCGGCTATCACCGCTGCCATTTGTATGAGCCCTGAGGCTGATAAAGATCCAAGAAAACGTTATTGGGCAAGCATTGCTGGTGGGGTGTTTTACATTATTATGGCGCTCCTCGCGGCAACCTTGGTTGGTTTGGTAGCAAGCTTGCCACAGGCATTGATTTTGGCGTTGGCGGGTATCGCACTATTTGCCACTATTGCCAGTAGCTTACAGCAAGCTTTAACTGAGGCGTATTATACCGAAGCCGCTATCGTGACCTTTTTGGTCACAGCGTCTAATCTAACTTTGTTCTCGGTTGGTTCTGCATTTTGGGGAATTGTTGCAGGTACGGTGACTTTGGTTATGACACGCAAAGATTAGTGACACGCTTCAATATTAAAAAAGCCCTAGTTACTGTATATAATAGCTAGGGCCTTTTGTTATTTAAGTAGTGGTTTTATCACTTCAAACATTGCATTGATATGGTCATCGCGGGTATTCAATGCTGGAATGTAGCGGTACTTTTCACCGCCTGCATGCTCAAAGTTTTCGCGGTTTTCGCCTTCGAGTTCTTCTAGTGTCTCTAAACAGTCGGCACTAAACGCAGGGCTTAAAATTGCAACGTCTTTAATGCCTTCAGCAGGGTAGCTTTCAAGGGTTGCGTCTGTGTATGGCTTCAACCATTCAGCTTTACCAAAACGGCTTTGAAAGGTTGTTACAGCAAAGTCTTTTTCAAAGCCAAGTTTCTCAGCCACTAAACGGGTGGTTTGCATACAAAAACAGTAGTAAGGGTCGCCGTTTTCTAAAAACAGTTTAGGTGTACCATGGTACGAAAACACCAACTTTTGTGGCGTGCCATGGGCATTTAGATCTTCGCTAATGCTAGCGGCTAGAGCATCAATGTAAGTCGGGTTGTCGTGATAACCATTAATAAAATGCAGCTCTGGCACCCAGCGCCACTTGCGAAGCACATTTGATACTGCATCAAATGTTGAGCCAATGGTCGTGCTTGAATATTGTGGGTACATAGGCAGCACAATCACGCGAGTGATACCTTTTTCGCGCAGCTCTTCAAGGCCTGCTTCAATTGAAGGGTTACCGTAGCGCATGGCCATAACTACTTCGGTGTCGTGGTGTCCTTTGTCTTTTAAAAGGGCTGCTAACTTTTTGCTTTGCTCTCGGGTAATATGAGTAAGCGGTGAGCCGTTTTCAGTCCAGATACTTTTATAAAGTGCTGCTGAACGTTTTGGGCGTAACGTAAGTACAAAGCAATAAAGGATGATCATCCAAATGAAACGCGGGATCTCGACAATTCGTGGGTCTGATAAAAACTCGCGTAAATATGTTCTAAGTGCCGCGGTAGTAGGGGCGTCTGGGCTCCCTAAGTTGGTCAGTAAAATGCCCGTTTTTTTGTTGAATCGGCCGTCGTGCGGCTTATCGGTAATGGCGGAAAATCGCGACACTGAGTGCTCCTGTATGAAGTAATCGTAATATAAATCACATTGTAACGAAGTAAGCTGACTATGTGATCACTTTATTCGCTAATTTTTGATCATGATCCTGAAAGGGTTCGGTTTTTTCGATTCTAGTTGTTGCAGTTTATTAATCGATTTAGGGCCAAATACATGCCCTTTTGGCAACAGTAAAATACCGTCGTAATTTCTGAGCGCGTGACCAAGCACCATGCCATTTTTAAGGTTTTGTGCTGAAAGAATTTTCATAGTGCCAACATTTTGAACACTCGCACAGTTAATTTCTAAGCTATTAAATATTTCTAAAATTTTTGGGTGGTAGTATGTTCCGCTATAGAGCTGTAATTGATCGCGAGCCCTTTCAAAATTACTACTCTCTGAGCTTGAAAGTTGTGCAACGGCTTGCCAAAAATCACGGGCTACAGCTAATATCATCGCGGCTTTTGGAATCTCATTCCCTTTTAACCCTTTCGGTTTTCCTGTCCCATTATAGTGTTCAAATTGGTAATAAATTGCTTCAGATACATCACTTAAGTGAGGCGCAGGCATGAGCATTAATTGTGCTGTACTTGGGTGCGTATAAAATAGTTTTCGTTGTGTTTCAGTGAGCTCTTTAGTTGGTTTTTTATAAAGCTCTGGCTCCATTGCAAGTAGACCTATTTGTGATAAGTATCCTGCCATTTCTGTCATTTCTATAAGTTGATTGTCTAGACCTAGGCGCGTGGCTAGTTGTTTACAGGTAGCAGCAATGTTTTGAGCTTGTGTTCCATCTAGGTAAGGGTTGGCATTTATAAAGTTATATAAAATTTCAAAAGTAGCGCGATGCTCATGCTTCTCTCGTTCATTTACTGTTTCAAGTTGTTTTAATACTTTACGGATTTGTTGTGTGCGCTTTTCTACCATTTGCTCAAGGTTGTTGTTTAGCTCTTTTAGTTGGCTGTTTTGCGCTTTAATTTTTTGCTCTAACTGCTGATTCTGGCGTTTCAAAGATGTTTTTTCTATCGCATCATTTATATTGCTTAGTAGTAATTCGTTTTGCCATGGTTTTTGTATGTAAGTATGAATTTTACCGATATTGACTGCAGCAATCGTGTTTTCTATATCTGAGTAACCGGTTAGCAAAATGCGCTGTGGTTCAGGAGCAATGGTGAGTGCCTGCGCGAAAAACTCAGCCCCATTCATGCTTGGCATACGCATGTCGCAGATAATTACATCAAAACTATAATTAGCTAGAGTTTTAAGTCCATCTTTGGGATCTGAGCAGGCTTTTACGGTGATATTGTTAGCTGATAATAACCGCAAAAGAGTTCGCAGCACTATTTCATCATCATCAATGCATAAAACCTGAATATGTTGTTTGCTAATTTGCTCTGCCATGCCATTTTACTATGAATCATCGTTAATCAATAACATAGCCTTAAATTAAGCCTTGTGCTAGGTTTTAAAAGAGACAAACACAGTTTGAGATTAAAATGGATGATTTTAAACAAGCTTATTTATTAGAGAAAGCGGCCAGAGAAGAGGCCGAACAATTGCTTGCCGATAAAAGCCGGATTCTGGTAGCTGTTAATAGTGAGCTTGAACAAAAAGTTGCTGATTTAGAGCATCATCAAGCTATGTTTATTCAAGCTGAAAAAATGGCAACTTTAGGCACATTGTGTGCTGGAGTCGCACATGAAATTAATAACCCGCTTGCTTATAGTATGAGTAACCTTGATAGTTTGAAAAGCTACTGTGGTTTCTTCAGCAAGCTACTGAAATTATGTAGCGAGTTTAGTGAAAATCACATAGACAAAGAGGCTTTTCATCAACAGCTGGTGGATCTAAACCAAGTACACTCTTTTGCGTTTGTTGCTGATGATTTACCTGATTTAATTGATGATACAGAACAAGGTTTGCAACGGATTAGTAAAATAGTGTCGAACTTGTTGAATTTTTCTCGCCCTAAAAGTCAGGATATGCAGTTTGCTGATATGACAGATGCAGTGACAAGTGCGGTGAAACTTCTTACTAATCAATTAAGAAATTGTCATTTGCAATCGCAATATAGCCCAATATCTCAAAGCTGGTGTAATCTAGCTGCTATTAGCCAAGTAATTGTTAACCTTTTAATTAATGCTAAACAAGCTTGCGATAATCAAGACTCTCAAACAAAAATTACTATCAATGTTTATGAGCTAGAGCAACACATATATATCGACATTGAAGATAATGGCATTGGTATGTCAGCAGAGACCATCGCTAAAATATATGATCCTTTTTTCACTACTAAACCAGTAGGAGAAGGTACCGGCATGGGTATGACGATGGTGTATGCTATTGTGCATGAACATAAAGGTCGAATTGATATTCAAAGCTCGCAAGGAATTGGCACAAGAATGAGTTGCGTATTTCCTGTTTTGAGTCAGGTAACTAGTTGACAATATTTCAGTTGTTGCAAAAATTTATGGATTCGCTAGTGTAGAGCTAAACCCATTTAAAATTATTGAAAAGGCACGTTATGCTCAATCAACAAAGTTCAGATGTTTTTAACAACTATCTCGCCAGTCAAAGTGCAACAAATCAAGTGAGTTTGGATCAAGTGCTTGGCTATATGTCTGGTTTGTTAGCCTGTTCAGAGTTTTTTGGAGAGTCAGAGCTTGCCAATTACATTGCTGATAATGATGAAGCGGTATTCAACACCTTAATGACGGATTCTGAGCCACGCGATGCAATGATTGAGCTGCTCGATAATGTGACCGAAGCACAAGTTGAACAAAAGAAGATTTTAGCCGAATTATATCCAAATGAAGTAAACAGCAATGAGCCAAGCCAAGCACTGCAAGATTTTTGTAGCGGCTATATTGCAGCTTATATCGTGAATCAAGAAATTTGGCACAGCGATTTACAATTTTTACTGCAAGCGGATGGTCAACAAGAAAATGAAAGCGAAGATGGTCAATTGTTTATTGATAATTTTGAAGCAACTCTCGATTTGCTTACCACCTTTGCAATGTGGGATCAGGCGCTAGCAAACCACCCTGAACCAGATAAACTAGGCGAAGGGTTTGTGACCTTCTTTAACGCACTAGACGAGAGTTTATCTGAAATTGCCACTATGGCGTTAATGCTTGAAGATGAAAAGCTGGCAATGTTGGAACAAGATAAGTAAATACTCCTCACCTCAGTAGAAATAAGCTGATAGTTGCATTATTTTGCTTATTTCTGCTGTAAAGTGAATAATTCCCACCACTGAAACTCTATTAATACTATAAATAGAAATATTTATACCTAAGTCGTACCTCTTTTTTCTTTCATTTTGTGGATTTGTTGATAGGATGTTTTGTAAAGGTTAACTCGCAGGCTTGAGTTAGCTTTCAAACTTGTGATTTTAAAATCAATAATACGTGCTTAGTGCTTTTCTAAATTTCTCCAAAAGGGGCGTCTTTTGTTTTAAGGAAAGCCAGAATATCAACAGGATACACATGACAACACATTCTTTAAGTATGCTGGCCGTTGCGGTCAGTGTGGCTGTTTCTGCGACTTCAGTGCAGGCAGCTGAGCAAGCACCTGCTGCCAAAGCAGATAAAAACATCGAACAAATCTCTGTATTAGGCTCTCGGGTTGCTAATCGTACGGCTACCGAATCAACATCACCCGTTGATTTAATTGATGCAGATGACCTAAACAAAGGTGGTTTTACTGAGCTCGGCCAAAGTCTGCAAGCGACGGCTCCTTCATTTAACTTTTCACGCACGCAAGTGTCAGATGGCTCTGACTTATTTAGACCAGCGACTCTTCGTGGTTTACAGCCTGACCAAACGTTAGTGCTTATCAATGGTAAGCGCCGTCATAACCAATCTATTTTTGGCTTAAATGGTACTGTAGGTGCCGGTGCTGCAGGTACCGATATGAACGCGATTCCGCTTACCGCTTTAAAAGGCGTTGAAGTACTTCGTGATGGTGCTGCGGCGCAATATGGCTCAGATGCGATTGCTGGTGTTATCAACTTATCGTTAAACGATTCAACTGGTGTAACAACGGGCTATGTGCAAGCGGGTAGTACAGGTGAAGGCGATGGTGACACTATTTCAATGGGTTTAAACCGGGGTTTTGATTTAGGTGATGAAGGCGGCTTCATTAACTTTTCTTTAGAATACCGTGATGCTGATGGCACCAACCGCGCAGAGCGTGATACTGGTGGCTCAGTTGATGTACCAGCAGGTACGCTGTCTGACGAAATTCGTTGGGGGCAAGGTAACGCAGATAGTGAGTTTACTTCGGTTTTTTACAACATGGCGTTACCATTTGGTGAGACTGAGCTTTACTCATTTGGTGGATACTCAAACCGTACAGCATTGGGCAATGGTTTTTATCGTAATTTTGACCAAGCGGCGAAGAACGTTGTGCAAGTATACGGCGATGGTTTTTTACCTCGCATCGATAACGAAGCCGAAGATATTTCGTTTTCACTTGGTTTACGCGGTGAGTTAAATCCAGATTGGAGCTATGACGTATCTGCCGTATATGGTGAAAACAGCTATGATTTCACGTCAAAAAACACCCTAAACGCCTCGTATGCTGCTGAATATGTAGCGAATAACCCTGATGCAAGCGATGCTGATATTGTTGCAAATGCAGGCCCTAATGGTGGCTACTCAGGTGGCTTTAGATTTGATCAAACAACCGTTAATGCAGACCTGAATGGTATTGTTGATATTGGCCGCAGTGAGCCTTTATATGTATCAGTGGGTGCTGAATACCGTAAAGAAAATTATGAAATCGTGCCGGGCGAAGAAGCGTCTTATGCGTGTGGTTTAGCTAATTCAGATACTTCATTCCCAGCGGTAAACGACAGCAGCGTATTTGCTGAGTGTGGTTTCCAAGCTTATAACGGTTTACGCCCTGAAGCGTCAAATAAAGAGAGTCGTCACAGCTATGCATTTTATGTGAATGCCGAAACGTTGATCACGGATGCATGGCAAGTAAGTACAGCGCTTCGTTATGAAGACTTCTCTGATGCCGGTGATGACATCATTGGTAAGCTAGCAACGCGCTATGAAATTACCGATGACTTTGCCGTGCGTGGTGCGATTTCGTCTGGCTTTAGAGCGCCATCATTGCAACAAAGTGCGTACACTGCTTACACTACAAACCTAGGTGCTGGTGGTGTGTTATTGCAGTCATTCACAGCAACTGCGGGCTCTGATTTCCCATCAGCACTTGGCGTTGATAGTCTAGGCCTTGAAAGCTCTGAAAACTTAAGTGCGGGTTTTGTTTATAACGTAACCAGCGATTTATCATTAACTGTTGATTTTTATCATGTAGAGATCAAAGACAGAATTACCCTTGGCAGCTTAATGTCGGCGGACGATGTGGCATTTAGTGCCGAGGCCGTGGCTGCGCTTAATGCAACAGGGGCACAGCAAGCCAACTACTTCTCAAACTCAGTTGATTCAACCACTAAAGGGGTTGATATTATTGCTTCGTACCGCACTGATTTGTACGACGGTAATTTCTCAGCAACTTTCGCGGGTAACATTAACGAAACTGAAATTGATGATGTAAATGCACCTGAGGGTATTCCTGAATCAATCGCCCTTGATGATTTGCAACGTAGTTTCTTAACAGACGGTCAACCAGGTGAGCGTGCAACGCTAACGTTTGAATACGATCGTGGCGATTTCAACAGCATGCTACGCTTTAACTACTATGGTGAAACAGACGTTAAATACTTTGGTAATGACCACATTGGTTTGCCTGATGAGTTATCACCTACCGGTGAATTTAAAGACACAAGTACGGTAGAATCGGCGGTATTAGTTGATGTTAACATGGGCTATCAGCTAACTGACGAACTCATGCTATCGGCGGGTATTGATAATATCTTTGATGTAACGCCAGACGAGCTAGGTGAAGATGAAGCGCTTGATTTTATAACGAATAAAGCATTCAAATACCCTGTTCGAGCACTACCTTATGGTTTTGATGGTATGACCTACTACGCAAAATTAAGTTTTAGTTTTTAATTCCTAAGTTGATATGAAACTTATATAGCGCCTTACGGCGCTATTTTTTGCTTAATTGTAGTGTCCGACATTTGTCTTTAATTAGAGAGTTGCAAGGGGAAAGTTTGCGAGTTTCGAGATACTAGATGCGAGTCTGTAGCAGCGATTTCATATCGCGTTTTATTTCGCTTTTTTGAGTTTTCATCTGCATTTAAGCACTCCAGAATCTATTTAGTAGAATGCTTCCAAATAACAAAATCCAACCTGCAACTATAATTGTGTAGTAGACAGTCGAATTAATTATTGGCTCTAAAGTGAAGCGTGGTGAAAATAATTTTTTTACCGGTTTAAAGAATAGCTTTGGGTTTAAGCTACCCGCTAAAATTATAAGTGAAATTGCTAGACAACTAATGAACTCTAACCAGTCTAGGCCTTGTAATATAAGCGAATAAACACCGACAGTTAAATTAATAATTGCTGCCAATCCGAACAAAATTGATAGCAGCTTTTCCTTTTTATTAAGCCTTTCCATGCTGTAATACTCCTTATTACATTATTTAATATCTTCACATTCAGGTAAGTTACGAGAAACGAACTTGTAGCTGCGATTTTAATCTCGCACCTTATAATTCGCATCCATCACCAATGTCGCGGCATAAAGCCGCTGCTACGTAGGCGTTATGCTTGCATGGCGCGCGAAATAAATTTCACGCCTACGTCTAATCGTTTTACATAGGTGTGGTGTTTAAGAGTTCATGGCTGAAGCCATTCCTACGAACGACATCAAATTTGTAGCAGCGATTTCATATCGCGTTTTATCCTATTCAATGCGCAGCCACTTTGAGAGTTTTTGTTTTCTCTGTGTACCGCGAAGCGCCTCTTTGTTGTCTGTGGTTAAAATTATTTTCACAAAGAGAAGTTAATGAGAAGAAAAAGAGGAAGTGAAAACACCTCCTCCATAATTGTAATATTTTTGCTATTTCGAACCATTAACCACTCGGTCGCAAATCTCGCGCATTTGTTGTTTTATTTCGGGTTCTTTTTCATCGAATATCTTGTTGATCCGCTCGATATAGGCATGGTTTTCTTCGAATGGCACGCCGATTTCGTAGACATCGGCGGCTTCGCGTAGCATTTCTTTATCGAACTCACTGAAAATATCGACCATCTCTTGGGCTTTCTCTTGCTCAATACCGAGTGCTTCAAAAGCTGAGCGGCCCATACGCATGGTACTGTCGTATGTTTCGCGAATAATATCTCGACAACCGTAAGCCCATAAATCGTATACATGATGGCGGTCTACAGCGCGGGCAACCACATGTAAATGCGGGTAATTTTGCATCGCATAGCGAACTAATTTAGTGATTTGTTCGGCATCATCAAGCGCAACAACCAGCAGTTTTGCATCTTCAATGCCTGCAGCACTGAGTAAGTCTGGTCGAGTTGCATCACCAAAGAAATTACGAATACCAACACGCTCTAAGGCTTCGAGTTGCTTGTAGTTGTAATCAATCACAGTCGTTTTATAGCCGCCAGCTTGTAAAATACGGTCAACCAGCCCACCCATTCTGCCTGAGCCTGCAATGATCACATGGCTATCATCGGGAAACTCGTCTGTTTCTTTTCCTGGTTGCTCACAAATGAAACGGGGTGCTATCACACGCTGATAAAGGATATATAACCCAGGTGAAAGTAGCATGGATAAAGTAACAACCAGTAAAAGTTGGTCGGCGATGTTGTCTGCCAATACATTATTAGAGACACTGTAAGCAAGTAGTACAAAACCAAACTCACCAGCTTGAGCAAGCCCCAGTGCTAGCAACCAGAGTGCGGCGCCTCTAAGACCAAAAATACGACCTAAAATAAGCAGTACAGCTGTTTTTGTTACAATCAATGCACTGGTTAAGAGCACAATGGTAGCTAGGTTATCTGCGAGTAATTGAAAATTGATACTAGCGCCAACGGTGATAAAGAATAATCCTAGCAACAGCCCTTTAAAGGGATCGATATTACTTTCGAGTTCGTGTTTATAAGGTGAATTTGCAAGCACAACACCCGCTAAAAAAGTACCAAGCGCAGGTGATAAGCCTACTAACGACATCATCAAAGCGATACCAATAACAAAGAATAGGGCTGTTGCAGTAAATAATTCGCGAAGCCGTGCTTGTGCTACAAATCTAAAAATGGGTGCGGTTAAGTAGTTACCACCAAAAACAACGAGCGCTATCATACCTAAAGTAACCAGCGCTGCTTGCCAGCTCTCAAGACCCGCCACCAAGCTTAAACTAGCATGAGTGTCTTCACTTGTATGGGCTGTATCTGCAATGGCTGGCGCTAGTTCAGGTAAAGCAAGCAAGGGAATAAACGCAAGCATAGGAATAACGGCTATGTCTTGAGTAAGTAATACGCTAAATGAGGCTTGACCACCATCTGACTTTAATAGCCCGCGCTCTGAAAGCGTTTGCAGCACAATCGCGGTCGATGAAAGTGATAAAATTAAGCCTATTGTAAGTGCTGTTTGCCAAGCATGACCAAATGCTAAACCAATACCCGTAAAGGCGGCAGCTGATAAAACCACCTGTCCGCCACCAAGGCCAATAAGCTGTTTTCGCATTGACCAAAGCGCTTTGGGTTCAAGCTCTAAGCCAACAATGAACAGCATCATTACCACACCAAATTCAGCAAAATGCTGGATGGCAATCACATCAACATTTAAAAATGTCAGTGTTGGCCCAATAACAATACCAGCGAGTAAGTAGCCAAGTACTGAGCCTAACCCCAGTTTGCTGGCAATAGGCACGGCAATAATGCCTGCAATAAGGAAAATATAGGCGATTAAGAGAAAGTCAGTCATCGTAATCCTGTTTGTTTTTAATTAACTATGGATGGTTTCGCTAGTTTTGCCAGTAGTTAGGTAGTGAATGCAATCAAAAAGCGAATTTAGTCAGTAAAATGACAACAAGGAATGGTGTTTAGTCAAAACGAGTAAGACAAAATAAGGGGTAAAAAATCATCGTTTTTTTATTAAAAATACTTGCGTAGCGCTAGGCTAGGTATATACTCGCAGCACGTTTAATAGGAGTAAAAAATGAGCAAAAAGAAACAACGCGCGCAAGGCCAAGTTGATACTGGTCGTGGTGTAATCAACGACAATGTGTACGCCGCAATGGTGACATCTAAGCTGTTCACAGCAAAAGTAGAGAAACCTAAAAAAGGTAAAGGTGCATATCAACGTAAGGCTAAACATGCAGGACGAGAGTCCTATTTAATCGCTGCTTAATTAAGTTGTGATCAAATAGGATTTTTGTGAAAAGCAAACACTGAGTGTTTGCTTTTTTTATGACTAAAATTCGTGTTAAGAATAAATTTCCCCCAATTTTGATAGAAATTTTTACCTAAAAACTAATTTATTCGTTATATACCCAGAATCGATACGGTAATTATTTTTGTTTTACCTCACATAACCTCTGACTATTTTGTGCGCAAACCAGATAAACCGTACTTTTGCGGTTAAAATATTGTTAATTTTATGTTCATTTTTACACTGTAGAATCATCCTCGTTTTTGCTTTTCAATAAAAATAATTAATTCTTTTTTAGTGTTTATATTTAAATTTTGCATCAAAAAGTGTGTTTATTTTACCCTTTATAGGTAAATGCAAACTTGACGTAATAGCACTTTGTGTTACTTTAAAGTTGGATTTGTAAAATAAATGTTATTAAAACTTTGGGCGGAGGGAGCGAATGAGCTCGCATAAATTAATAAAAAATGCCTTTAAACTGAGTGCGCTGTCACTAGGTTTATACGGCTTTACAGCACAGGCTGCGATTGATTGCAGCAACTTAGAAGTGTGGCAACAAGGGCAAACTCATGTTGGTGGTGATCAGGTTCAAGCACAAGGTAGCGCTTATGAAGCCAAGTGGTGGACGCAAACTAACCCTGTGGAGACTTCTGGTGTCGATCAAGAGTGGCGTTTATTGGGTGTTTGTGACAGCGTTGTCAATGAGGATCAAGCACCTCAAATTAGCAGCTTAACACCCGCAGAGGGTTCTTTATTTACCACAAGTGACAGCGTTGTCATAAGTGCGATTGCCGCTGATCCTGATGGTAGCGTGGCAAGTGTTGAGTTTTTTGTTGATGGAACATCGCTGGGTGTTGTGACAAGCACACCTTACTCTGCGAGCTGGCAAGCAACCCAAGGCAGCCATGTGATCAGTGCGGTCGCAACGGATGATTTAGGGCTAACCTCTACAGCGGTTGCACATTCAGTGAGTGTGTCTGATGACGTTGAGCCGGATAACCAAGCGCCAGTGGCAAGCATTGAATTTAGCTCACTGCCATCACAAGTAACGGTGGGTGACAGTGTGGTGTTTGCGCTTTCTGGCACTGATAGCGATGGCCAAGTGACTGCGTTATCGTTAACTGAAAACAGCACTGAAGTTCATCAAGCAAGTGCTGCTTCTTCAAGTTACACGTGGCAGGCTCCAGCACTTGGGCAATTTTCATTTACCTTAACGGTGACCGATAACGAAGGCGCGACGGATACACAAAGCAAAGTTGTGAATGTTGTTGAAGCAACAGAGCCAGGTACAGATTGTAAACCACAAGGCTTATACCAAACACCGGGTGTCAATACCCCATACTGTAGCGTGTATGATGCAAATGGCCGCGAGAAAATGGGCCCAGATCATCCACGCCGCGTTATTGGTTATTTTACGAGTTGGCGAAATGGTGCCAATGGTCA
Organism: Pseudoalteromonas sp. S2721; assembly: GCF_005887425.1. Classification (NCBI taxonomy): domain Bacteria; kingdom Pseudomonadati; phylum Pseudomonadota; class Gammaproteobacteria; order Alteromonadales; family Pseudoalteromonadaceae; genus Pseudoalteromonas; species Pseudoalteromonas sp. S2721. Next base: position 73,402 of record NZ_PNCZ01000066.1, on the reverse strand, counting down.
GCCAAGCTACTTAGTTAACGATATTCCTTGGGACAAGATCACCCATATCAACTATGCCTTCGCGCATGTTGATGGTAATAACAAGGTCTCGATTGGTGATCCAAATGCAGCTGGCAACCCAGCGACAAACATGACTTGGCCGGGCGTTACAGGCGCTGAAATGGATCCAAGCTTTAGTTACACAGGTCACTTTAACTTACTCAATAAATTCAAAAAACAACACCCAGATGTAAAAACCTTAATCTCTGTAGGTGGCTGGGCTGAAACAGGTGGTTATTTTGGTGAAGACGGTACTCGCGTAAACAGCGGTGGTTTCTACACGATGACAACCAATGCCGATGGCTCAGTAAACCAAGCGGGGATTGATGCCTTTGCGAAAAGTGCCGTTGAGTTTATTGAAACCTACGGTTTTGATGGTGTCGATATTGATTACGAATACCCATCGTCAATGAATGACTCAGGCCACCCTGATGATTTTCCTATCTCTAATGCTCGTCGCGCAGGTCTTAACGCCTCGTATCGTGTATTGATGCAAAAACTACGTGAAGAGCTTGATATTGCAGGTGAAAAGGCAGGTAAACATTACTTACTAACGATTGCTTCGCCATCTTCAGGTTACTTATTACGTGGCATGGAAACATTCCAAAGCGTGAAGTATCTCGACTACGTTAACATTATGTCTTATGACTTACATGGTGCATGGAATTCACATGTAGGCCATAACGCAGCCTTGTTTGATACCGGTCTTGATTCTGAATTAGCGCAATGGGGCGTTTATACCACCGCTGAGTTTGAAGGTATTGGCTACTTAAATACGGATTGGGCTGTGCGTTACTTCCGCGGCGCGGTCTCTGCAGGTCGAATTAATATTGGTATTCCATATTATACCCGTGGCTTTAAAGATGTATCCGGTGGTACTAATGGTTTATGGGGCCAAGCAGCGCTGCCAGATCAATCAAAATGTGCGAAAGGGACTGGCGTTGGTGAGAAAAATCAATGCGGTAATGGCGCACTCGGCATTGATAACCTATGGCACGATAAGAACGATGTTGGTGAAGAAATGCCAGCAGGTTCGAACCCACTATGGCATGCGAAAAATCTTGAAAATGGCATTAACCCTTCTTACCTTGAAATCTATGGTCTAACGCCAGAAACCGATGCAGATGATGTACTAACGGGAACTTACACACGTTTTTACGATGATGTAGCGGTTGCTCCATGGCTATGGAATGCAGAGAAAAAGGTTTTCTTATCAATTGAAGATGAGCAATCAATGGCAACCAAAGTTGATTATGTTATCAACAATGGCCTTGGCGGCATCATGTTCTGGGAGCTTGCCGGTGACTATGATTATGACTCAGCGAAAGGTGAGTACTTCATGGGCTCAAGCTTAACCACACTTGCTTACGATAAATTTAACCAAAGTGGTGTGGCTTACAACACTCATCAAGGCAATGTCGATTTCAGCCTGCCAAGCGAAGCGGTTGATGTAAGCTTTACAGTGAAAGACTTCCCAATTGGTGATGATAACTACCCAATCGCACCTACATTTGCATTCACCAATAACTCAGGTATTGACTTAAGCGGCGCAAAAATCAGCTTTGATGTGCCCGTTTCTACCTCGGCAATTTTCAAATCAAATTGGAATGCACAAGAAAAGCTCGGTATGGCTGTTGAAGTAAATGGCTCTAATGCGGCTGGCGATAATATCGGCGGCTTTGAAAATGAGTTTCATCGTTTTTCAATCACCTTAGTGAATGAGTGGGGCGGTATCGAAAAGTCATTTAACACAGGTGAAACCGTTGAGGCGCAAGTTATGTACTACATGCCAATTACGGGGCCAACTAACTTCACCATTGAGAAAAATGGCAAAACCTATGCCTTCAAATACGAATACCCAATGCTACCAGATGGCACAGCTGGCAGTGGTGATACTGGCGGTCACACCGGTGGTGATACGGGTGGCGAGGGAAGCTGTAATGGTGTTGATGTAGCAAGCATCCCTGTGTATCCAAATTGGCCGCAAACTGACTGGGCTGGTAACCCAAGCCATGCTGTTGGCGGCGACCTAATGAATCACAACAACGTGATTTACGAAGCAAAGTGGTGGACGAGCACAGAGCCAGGCACATCTGCTGACTGGACGGTGAGTTGCACGCTTTAACCAACTAAGCGGAGCAAGCACTTTGCTCCGCATTTCTACAGCGAGAACAACAATGAAAGTAATGAAATCAAAGGCATTGTCTTTATCGGCAGTGGCAACCAGCATGCTGCTTGCCTGTGCATCAAGCCATGTGAATGCCCACGGATTTTTAGAAAGCCCGAAGGCTCGTCAAGCGATATGTAATGCTGATGGTGGGTACTGGTGGCCTGCTGATGGCAGTGGTATTCCTAACCTAGCTTGTCGTGCAGCGTTTGTTGAAGCAGGGCATGTACAGTTTGTTCAAGACATTGAATTTTCAGCTAATACCATTGATTACACAAGCCTTGATGCAGTAAAGCAAAGCGTGCCTGATGGCCGATTATGTGCCGCAGGCGACCCTGAAAAACGCGGTATGGATTTACCTTCAGCGCATTGGCAACGCAGTGAGGTTATTCCTAATGCGAATGGCGATATTTTAGTGCGTTTTTTAGCAAGTACGCCGCATAACCCGAGTTTTTGGCAGTTTTATTTAACAAAACCGGGCTTTGATAGTGCGACTCAAGTGCTTACTTGGGATGACCTAGAGCTTGTTGAAGAGTACGGTAATCTTGATTTTAGCATTGATGCTAACAACGGCCGTTACTATGAAATGAGCGTATCTATTCCACAAGGGCGCAGTGGTGATGCCATTTTATACACGCGTTGGCAACGAGATGATGCCGGTGGCGAAGGCTTCTACAACTGTAGCGATATTAATATTGTCAGCGATGCGACCCCGACAGAGCCAACCGATTGGGCAGCAATTAGCTACTTTGTTCGTCAAGGACAAGACGCTGAGGTTGGCGGTAGAGTGTCAGCGAGGTTATTTGATGAAAATGGCCAAGAGTTACTCACTCAACAAATGCAGATCACAGCTGATAACCAAGCTAATTGGCAGGCTGAATTTGCAGCGCTGTTAAACCTTAATTACGCGCACTTAGTTAATATTGGCGTGCAAAATAGCGCTGGAGATATTGCCTTTGATGCGTCTGATTTAATGACTAATCAGGTCTTTACAACGAATGCAAATTACAGCTTTGCACTAAGCGTACAAGCGGCTCCTGACAATACCGCGCCAATTATTCATCAACCAGATGACCTTCAAGTCGAAGAAGAAAGCAGCACCGCGATACACCTACACGCCTTTGATGATCAACAAAGCACATTAACTTATAGCTGGGATGTACCTGCACCACTGAGCTTTACGGGTAGCGATGCCAACATCACGCTAAATGCCCCCTCTGTAGATGCTGATACAAGCTACACCGTAAGAGTATCGGTGTCAGATGGCGAGCTCACAAGCCAAGTAAGTTTTACCATGACTGTGCTCAATAGCACTGTGGTCGACCCTGATCCAGTTGATCCGAGCGTGCCTGCTTGGAATAGCACAAGCCAATACAACACGGGCGATAAAGTGAGTTTTAACGGCGGAGTTTACAGTGCGAAATGGTGGAACCAAGGCGCACAACCAGACAGTAGTGATGCATGGCAGCTTGAATCAGGCAGTGCATCAATCGAGTGGAACAGCGGCAAAGCCTATCAAGGCGGCGACGAAGTAACCTATCAAGGACAGCGCTATCGAGCGCAGTGGTGGACCCAAGGAGATGTACCGGGTGCCAGCCAAGTATGGACAGAAATCTAAAGTTTTGTAGTTCAAACTTTATCAATAACAGCGTAACGCTATATAAAAACAGATAAGAGAGAATCATGAATATAAAACAATTAAGCGCAGCCATTGGTGTTGCACTCTTTGCAAGTGCAGCGAATGCAGCACCTTCAACACCAACCATTATTTGGGAGCCACAAGAGTACTCATTTGTTGAGGTTGATCTTGAAGGTACAGGCTCATACAAGAGCTTGGTGAACCGCGTTGATGAAGTCACTATCAGCATTGAATGGAACGCATGGAGTGGGGATGGCGGCGACAGCTATAAAGTGTACTTCGATGATATGCTAGTAAATGAAGGCTCACTGGCAGCAGGCACTAAAAGTGGTGTTATTAGCTTCCCGTATGATAAAGCAGGTCGTCACACATTATATGTAGAACTATGTGAAGGCGGTACCACCTGTGCTCGCAGTGAAGGTAAGCCAATTGTTATTGCCGATACAGATGGCGGTCACTTAGCGCCATTGCCGATGGATTATGATCCAAACAACCAAGATATTGGTACCAAAGACGGCCTTGTTACCGGTGCCTACTTTGTTGAATGGGGTATTTATGGTCGCGATTTCGACGTAACCAATATACCAGCACAAAACCTCAGTCATATCTTGTATGGGTTTATTCCAATTTGTGGACCTAATGATTCGTTAACAGGTGGGCCTAAAAACGCGCTAAATACTGCCTGTGCGGGTTCGCAAGATTTTGAAGTGGTGATCCACGACCCGTGGGCTGCGATTCAAAAAGCGCTACCAGGTGTTGATAGCAATGACCCAATTCGTGGTACGTATTCGCAGTTAATGGCGTTAAAGCAGCGCTATCCTGATCTTAAAATTTTACCATCAGTGGGTGGTTGGACTTTATCAGACCCATTTGCTTATTTTACCGATAAAGCAAATCGCGACACGTTTGTGGCATCAATGGAAGAGTTTTTAAGAACGTGGAAGTTCTACGACGGTGTTGATATTGACTGGGAATACCCGGGTGGTCAGGGTGCTAATCCAAATTTAGGCGACCCAGTTGCTGACGGCCCTGCATACGTTGCGTTAATGCAAGAGCTGCGCGCAATGCTTGATAAGCTTGAAGCCGAGACAGGTCGTGAGTATGAATTAACATCAGCGATTGGTGCGGGTTACGACAAAATTGAAGATGTCGACTACTCACAAGCTCAACAATATATGGATTACATTTTCTTAATGAGCTATGACTACTATGGTGCATGGAGCAATGTAACGGGCCATCAGGCTGCACTTTATTGTTCATCGCATTTCCGTGTTGGTCAGTGTGATGGCACGGGTGTCGATGAAGAAGGCGTTCCATATAAAGGCCCTGCTTACACAACTGATAACGCAGTGCAAAATCTACTTGCGCAAAACGTACCATCGAAGAAAATCGTGGTAGGTGCCGCTATGTATGGCCGTGGCTGGGAAGGCGTTTATCCAGAAAATGCCACTATCGCTGATAACCCTATGACAGCACCGGGCAACGGCAAACTTAAAGGCACTACAGCGCAAGGCGTATGGGAAGATGGTGTAATTGATTATAAAGGCATCAAAACTTACATGCTGGGCGCTGCAGAAAATGGCATCAATGGGTTTGAAACAGGTTATGACGAACAAGCCGAAGCCGCTTATGTATGGAACCGCAGTAACGGTAAATTAATTACATACGATAACCGTCGTTCTGTTTTGGCAAAAGGTGCTTATGTTAATCAATATAATCTAGGTGGTCTGTTTGCATGGGAAATTGACGCTGATAATGGCGATATTCTTAACGCTATGCACGAAGCGCTTGGTGGCACAGTAACTGAGCCTAGCAATAGAGCGCCGGTTCTATCTGTATTAAGCGCAGTATCTGTTAACTCTGGCGAAAGTGTATCTGTGTCTGCATCAGCAACAGATGCGGATAACGATCCGCTAAGCTTTAGCTGGACAGCTGACAGTGCGTTAACAGTAAGCGGTGAAAATTCAAATACCCTAGTTATCACAGCGCCATCAGTGACTGCTGATACGCAATACACGGTTGCTGTGAGTGTGAGCGATGGCGAGGCAAGTGTAAGCCGTAACGTTACTGTTAATGTTGTAGCACCAACGACAGGCGAGAACCAAGCACCAGTGGTTGCAGCAATTACTGATAAAACAGTGGCAGAAGACGCGAGTGTGGCTGTGGCGGTTTCGGCATCTGATGCTGATGGCGATGCACTTTCATACAGCTGGACAGTACCAGCAGGCTTAACGTTAGTGGGCTCAGGTGCTGATGTGAGCTTACAAGCGGGCAGCGTTGATGCAGATACAAGTTATGTTGTGTCGGTTTCAGTAAGCGATGGTCAAACTGCTACAGCAGTGAGCTTTAATGTTACTGTGACAGATTCTGGTACAACAACTCCGCCAGATGGTGAAACCACATGGGATGCAGCGGCGACTTATGTTGGTGGTGATACGGTGATTTATAACGGCGTAGAGTACACCGCTAAGTGGTGGACACAAGGTGAGCGCCCTGATTTAGGCGGCCCATGGGAGGCAACTTCACAACCAACAGATGGGAACGGTGATGTTGTGTGGCAAGCTGCAGGTATCTACAACGGTGGTGACCAAGTCACTCACCAAGGTAATAAATACGAAGCGAAATGGTGGACTCAAGGAGACGAGCCAGGCGTCGCGGATGTATGGAAAGCACTTTAAGTGTAACAACCACATTTAATGCCCATCATTAAAATGTGATTTCCCTTTAAAGCAGCCGCATGGCTGCTTTTTTGTGGGGGAAGTAGGTTGGGTAGAACGGAGTGAAACCCAACATAATCCATATAAACCTTTTCAAATTTCTTATCTTCAGACGCGCGAAACAAGTTTCACGCCTACGGGGGAAAACATAGGCGCTGGGGCGTGATGTAAAAACTCTGCTACAGACTCGTATCTCGCACCTCGAATCTCTTAACTTTACTCTTTCCCCTTGAAACTCGCTAACTTAAGACATTTCCCGGCTAAAGCCAGTCCTACGGGCTGCCACCTTGCATTTCGGAACTTTCCCCTTAAAACTTACTAACTTTCTGTTTCTCATTTCATACACTGATCTTTCAGGCATTATCAACCATACTTGAATAATATGATCTGTAAGTATTTAAGCTAAGGTGGATAAATGAGGTTAAGCGCGTTGTTTTTACTTACCGTTTTTGTATTTAGTAACTCGGTATTTAGCTGCGATAAAACCTTAAAAGTGGGAATTAGTCAGCAGTGGGCGCCTTATGTCTTTACGCAAAACGGTGAACTCACCGGCATAGATATCGATGTGGTCAACTTAGTACTAAATGAGGCAGGGTTTTGTGCAACATACGTCGTCATGCCTTCATCTAAACGCGGGTTTACAGAGCTTAAACACGGTAAAGTCGATTTACTACCTGCCGCAAGTTATAGCACAGAGCGTGACTCTTTTAGTTTCTTTTCAGAGCCTTACCGTAATGAAGTAATGCGCTTGTTTTGGTATCCTCATGGCCGGTTAGAGTCTTTAGACTTGCAAGGTTTGCTCGAACATCAGCAAGTTATTTTAACTAACAGCGGGAGCTACTTTGGATCTGACTTTACTCATTTAAAAGAAGAACCAAAGTATAAAGAGCTACTCGTTACTGTACCCTCTTTGCGCCAGCGGCTAGCTATGTTGGTTGCTAAGCGGGTCGATTTTTTTGTTGATGATGAATTAGCCGGTTTATATTTAATTCAAAAAAATAACCAGCAGGGGATCGAGTTGCATCCGTATATTGTCAATAATGATAGCGTCCATTTTATGCTGAGTGAAACAACCCTTTTAGCAGAAGACAGAGCAGCTATTAACTCAGCAATTATAAACAACCAGCAAGCGATAACCGAGATTATCGCTCGCTATGTTAAGCACTAAGCTAGCCTAATCACTAAATTATCCTAAACGAGTCACACGCAATTTAATTCGCCCCGCATTCGCCCCATAAAAGCGGTTTAGGTCGTTGGCAAAAGGACAAAACTCACCTGATTTAGCAATACGAATATCAGCACCCTCAGCAATTTCAAATAAATGATCGTCGTTGTTATCGATAGCACCAATTAGCGCAAACCATTGTGCGTGGGGTAAACGTCTAAACGGTTCAAGCACGGCCATTGGGATTTCTTTCACCCCAAGTTGGATATTGTCGCGGTGCCAACCTGCAGGTCCGCAACTAATGCCGTCGTCATACCAAGTTTGCTCTGGGTAAGGCGTAAATCGGTACGTGCCACCTTGCTCTAACATTAAGCCTGTGTGATTGTACTTTTCAGCGCCATACACAAACACATCTTTACTTTCGTCTATGCCCAACACCGTCATATTTTGTTTATCAAGCGCAATATGTGGGCTTAAGCCTTTAAATTTCAAGCGGGTTTCATCGCTATAAAGTACATCGTAATGAAGGCTTTTTAACGACTCCGGACGATAGCTCGTTAGGCGATTAATGCGCTCTGCTACTGTGTAATGAATGGTTGGTGCGAGCTTGCTTTGTTCGTTATCAACCAATACACAGCATTCGCGATCTACCAGTTTGAACAACGGGTTAAACCAAAAATAGTTTTGCTGATGACTAAGAGCCAGCGGATCTGGGGTAACGGTTACATCATCTTGTGCAATGAGGTTACGATGCTCTTCTGGGAGCAGAGAGTTGTAATTGATATCCGCGCTGGTAAGTAAGTTTAATGCAACGGTTTGTTCAATCAGCCACTCAATCGCATAGCGCAGACAAATGTCTGCTAAGCCATCACGATAATAGCCGCCACCCACATCAGAATGGGCGCCTGCAAACCAGATTTCTTGCACATGCGGTGCACTGTTTATAAGTGTGGGTTCAAATGCACGGCGTTTTTCATCAAGTGCCACGCAATGAAGGGCAGCTTTTATATTGCTTGCTAGTGTGTAGTTTTCAAAAATGACATGCTCAGCACCGCGGGTTGCTTTTGTTACTTTCGAAAAGCCTATTGATGCAACGGTATCGAATACACATAAGTACACATCATCACTGATAAGTGGCTCTAAACATTTGGCAAAGCGCCTTGCAAGAGCAGCACCGCGGCTAAAACCAGTTAGAAGTACCTTGTCGCCTACATTGTAATAGCTTTTAAAGTCGCCCATAGCCCGGTTTAAAATGCTGGCAACATCATCACCTCTTGGCGCAAGGGCTTGATTGAATAAACGTCGAAAGCGACTACCTTGGGTGCCTATACCTTGATAATAAAAGCTAAGTTGAGTTGGAAATGGTGTTGCGGGTTCGCTATTGAGGGCGCCGCCAAACAATAAATGAAGTTTAAGAATATTAGAAATACTGGCGTCTTCTTTGAAATGTGCGGCGCTGAATTGTTCAGCATCACGAGGCTCACTGCCTGTGCCATCAAAGTTGAAAATCAGCGTTTTAGCGGTCATAGCGTCATTCCTTTAGTGGTTTGTATAAACATACTCCCACTTTATGAAAATTTGAAGACAAAGATTCACCTAGACGAGCATTTTTGATGCTACGCTAACGTGGTTGCTAAATTAAAACTAAGTGGTTTATCAAGAGGTGTATTTTTGTAAGATTGTCAGTAATACTTGGTAGTCTTTTTTTATTTCAAATAATTTCGATTGTATCTCCTCAAAAGGGTGACGCTCATTGGCGATTAATACAATTAATTCGCTTAGGTGTTGATCTAATCTTGTAGCACCTAAATCGCCGCAGGCTCCTTTAAGTGAATAACTGGCTGATGTAGTTGTTTTAAAGTCTCTGTTCTGTATGGACTGAGATAGTGACGCTAATTTGACATGAGAACTATCTAAAAACATTTTGCTTACTCTAATGAGCAAGACCTCATTGTTCATGAGTCGGTAAAGTGCCGCTTTTTTATTCCAATGGTTCAATTCTAAACTTTCGCTTTTCGAGTTTGTTGTTTGCTGCTTCCCTGACATCTCACTGTTCATTTTTTATTTGCCTTTATAGTTATGTCATTTTGAAAAAATCTACAAAAATTTAAATTATTCACTGGTTGCGATAATACAAACGCAGCGATTTCTTCCTTGTTGTTTAGCCTGATATAGCGCTGTATCTGCACTGTTGATTAAATTTTCTGGAGTAAAATTTTTATCATCTGACAGTGTTGCGCTTCCCACGCTTATCGAGACTATTCCTGACTCTGTAGTTGGGTGTTTAATAGCTAGATTTTTAATGTTGGCCAATAGCTTATGAGCAATAAACTGTGCTCCTTGAATATCGGTATCAGGTAAAATACAGAGGAATTCTTCACCACCGTAGCGAATAGTTGTGTCTGTTGGTCGGTTAATACTATTTTTGATTTCTGTAGCTACTTTTATTAAGCAGTTGTCGCCTTGTTGATGTCCAAGCTGATCGTTGTATTGTTTAAACCAGTCTATATCGATCATCAGCACAGATAGTGCCTGACTATGACGTTTCGCAAGTAATAGATTTTGCGTCAGAGTCGTATTTAAAGAACGGCGGTTTTTTAATCCCGTTAGGCTGTCTTGCTGTGTCTGTTGTTTTAAAAGATCTGCTTGTTTCTTTAATGTCAGGTGTGCAGTCACTCTGTTTAGAAGGGTTACACCATAGACTGGCTTAGTTACAAAATCCACAGCGCCTGCTTGCCAGCATTGGTTTTGATCTTCTTGATCCATAATTGCAGTGATGAATATAACCGGAATATCTTTATAAGAAGGGTGAGCTTTTAGCTCTTTACACACATCAAGACCACTCATAGACCCTAACATGACATCTAACAAAATTAGGTCGGGTTTAATAGAGTCACAAACAGACATCACTTCTTCACCACAATTAATCGTGTGGGTTTTAAAATGTGATGCTAGTAGGCCTTCAATGACAGTCGCATTGATTGGCTCGTCATCGACTATCAAAATGATGGAATCATCAATCAGTTTGTTGTTATTTACTTCATTAGATTGCAAATTATCTTCTCCCTGAGTGTTGATTAAGCATAGACTGAATTTTTAGAATTTCTACAACTAAAGAATGGAAAATTATATTTTTTATTGGCGCTACTGATGAGATAGGACTAGAGTTTTTTTAGTTACATTAATTGAGGTCATAGTCTTGCTTTTTTCTCATCTAAATAATCGGCAGAGTAAAATACTCGTTGTTGATGATGAACCTACAAGTCTATTGGTGATGACTGAGGCTCTTGGTGATTTAGGTGAAGTTATTGGATGTGCGTCAGGAGTTGAAGCCTTAGGCGTAGCATTTTCATTCAGGCCCGATATTATTTTACTTGATATTGAAATGCCAAATATGAATGGCTTCGAAGTATGCAAAGCAATTAAACAAAACCCACTAACAGCCCTATCAATCGTTATTTTTGTTACCTCGCATAATGAACAAATATTTGAGTATCAGAGTTTTGAGAATGGTGGAGTTGATTTAATTCATAAGCCTGTAGACTTAAATCTATGTCGGTTGAGAATAGTAAATCATCTAAAAATGAAGCAACAGGAAGTGCAAATAAGTACTGCAAAAGATGACGTTGCGGCACTAATAGCTCAAGTTCCGGTATTTATTTCTTATTGGTCAGTGCAAGAGCTAAACCTTTTTAATAATGACATGACTTGTCAGTGGTTTGCCGTAAGTGGCAATGAGATGATTGGCCACAGAGCTAAAGATATTCTTCCTGATGATCTATACCTTGCTTTGCATAACTGTTTAGAAGAGCAAAAGCCGCAGGAAGTGTTAAATGTACCGTTTGTCGATCCGAGCGATAATATTGAGCATGTTAGGGCACAAATTAATTTACAATTTCATGAAGGACAAGCGGTAGGCGTTATATTGACGCTTACGGATATTACATCAATTAAGCGCACTAAAAAGTTATTAGCTGCTGAGTCTGAGCGATTGCGAGTAATGCTCAACTCGATTGGTGATGCGGTTATCGCAACAGATAATGAAGCCCATATTACGTTTATGAATCCCATTGCTGAAAAGCTAACGGGTTATTCAGCACAGCAGGCTCAGGCAAAACATATTGATGACGTGATGAAGTTGACTGATGCGTATTCAGGACAAAACCTAGTTAATCCTATCCTACTTGCTTTGCGAGAAAATCGTATTGTTGCTATGTCGTTAAATAGCCAATTAACAGCATTAGATAACCGTGTTTATCGAGTCGAAGATTCTGCTGCGCCAATTCGTGATGATGATGGTCGTGTCAGTGGTGGGATCATCGTTTTTCACGATGTTAGTGAGTCAGTGGCAATGGCAGTTAAAATGAGTCACCTTGCTAATCATGACTTACTAACCGACTTGCCTAATCGAGTCTTGCTTTATGATAGAGTCTCCCATGCTTGCAAAGTAGCCAAGAGCAAGGAGCAACAAGTTGCTTTAATTTTAATTGATATTGATCATTTTAAATACTTGAATGACACACTTGGTCATCAACAAGGTGATTTAATAATTAAACTTGTTGCGAAGCGATTAGAATCTTTAATTGATTTAAACTACACATTAGCGCGGATCGGCGGTGATGAATTTGCGATATTAATCCCTGAAATAAAGCTAACATCAATTATTGATGTGATTGCTACTGACATCATTAATACAATGAGTGAACCATTCAAAATTGATGAACAACCTTATATTTTGTCAGTGAGTGTAGGTATTAGCATTTATCCTAGAGAATCAGTGACAGCAGAAGATATGATGACTCATGCTGATGCCGCTATGTATAAAGCGAAAGAGCAAGGACGTAATCGCTTTTGTTATTACTCAGATGATTTAGAGCATCAGTTTAAACAGCGCCAAAGTGTTGAAAAACTGATTCGTACTTCGATAGAAAACGACAAGATAGAAGTTTATTATCAACCCAAGGTCGCACTGGGTTCACAAAAAATAGTCGGTGTTGAAGCACTTGTTCGGTTACGAGATACTAATAATCAAATTATATTGCCAGTTGAATTTATTCCTTTAGCTGAAGAGACTGGACTTATTAACGCTCTTGGTGAGTCAGTTTTAAAGCAAAGTTGTTACGCAGCAAAGGAGTGGTTAGATAAAGGCTTTCGTATCAAGGTTGCTGTCAATATTTCAGCAAAGCAGTTTACGGATAAAAACTTTTGCAACTTTGTGGCGCAAACTCTCCAAATGTCGGGCTTACCGAGTGAATTGCTCGAATTAGAAGTTACAGAAAGTTCGTTAATGGAAGATTTTGAAGTAACTAAGAGCATGCTGAATGATTTAGCGGTGCTTGGCCTGACTATTGCGATTGATGATTTTGGAACGGGTTATTCCAGTCTTTCATATTTAAAGCTTTTTCCGGTCGATGTTTTAAAAGTAGATCAATCATTTGTTAGAGACATGATGGTTGATTCGCAGAGTATGGATATAGTCAAGACAATAACAAGCTTAGCTCATTCATTAAGTCTATTAATTGTTGCCGAGGGAGTAGAAGAAAAACAGCACCTAAATAAGTTGATCGATTTAGGCTGTGAACTTGGGCAGGGGTACTATTTTTATAAGCCCATGCCCAAAGAAGAGTTTGATAAGCTATTAGTTTAAGTCACGGTATGGCTGTATAGGATGCCACAGCCGATAAAAATAAGTGCAACACCGCCAATTGCTTCGGCTTTTTTGCCTACCCAGCCACTCATTACGTTACCAAGTAGCGCGCCGATGGTAACCATAATTGTGGTTGCTAGGCCTATCATGGCGGCGGCTAAGTAAATATTCACTTTCATGAAAGCAAGGCTGATACCTACTGTCATAGCATCTATACTGGTGCCAACGGCAGTTAGTAGTGTGGCAATGAAAGAGCGCTTGGTATTCGGTGCAAGTTCCTCTTCATCGTCGTCATCTTCTTTACGACTCTCAAGCAACATATGAATACCCAAACCCACTAACAACACAAAGGCAATCCAGTGATCAAAGGCTTCAACGTAATCTGCACCGGCACTGCCAATCAGCCAGCCAACAATCGGTGCGATAGCTTCGATACAGCCAAACAATAAACCAAGCTTGATTGCACTCAGAACACGAGGATTTTTAAGTGTACTGCCTTTGGTGATTGAAGCTGCAAAAGCATCAGTCGACATAGCAAGCGATAAAACGCTTAGTGTAATAATATTCAATTTTTGCGCCCCACAAAAAGTGGGCATTATACGCGGCGAAGCTCAAAACAGATAGGTTAATTTACGGCTCAAATAGGTAAGGAGCTTAATAAGCGCTGTACAGATAGTTATTCATTACAGTGCCATTTTTGGGTGCAAGTTTTGGCGCAAGTTTAATAAGCTCTTCATAAACATCAGGAACAAAAACTTTTAGACGCTCGGCACGACGAAAGTGGTTAGGCTCATATTGATCAACAAGTTTTAATGCGCTTGGCATATAGTCAGCGAGGGTTTGTGTGTTATAGCTTTGCTCCAGTGCTTGGTCAAGAATATCAAGCCCAGGTTTAGAAAAGTCATGCGTAACTGCAAGGCTCATTAAAAACTTAACGGCTTCTTTTGAATGCATGCTTGCATAAAAATACATATCGTTGTTTTGCATGTCTTTTAATGAAAAATCAAAGCCGTTATCAGCTAATGTTTGCCATTGTGCTAATGGTAACTTAGTAAATAGATAAAGATTTTCAGGTGCAGTTGGAGCGACTCTGTTTTGCCAAATAGACGTCAATTGTTGAGCGTTTTCTATTGTTGCTGCAAGCAACATATTTGTCTGGTGGGTACTGAGCTTTGCTGTTTGGGTGATACTGGCAATGGTATTAAAGTCTTTTTCAATAATTGCTTCTTTGTAGGTTTGGTACTGCGTTGAGGTTTGATATTTATACTCATTTGAATGCAAGAATTGCCAATTATGAACTTGTACAGGGTCGATTTCTTGAAGCGTATTGGGAGTTAGTAAGCCTTGTTGCGCTTCGAGCGTTTCTAATTCTTCGAGTGCTTGAGAGCGTGTTTTTATCGCTTCTAGCGAATAAATCCGCTGATCTATCGTTTCACACTCAGGAGATACTTTTTTGGCTTGCTGTTTTTGTAGTTCGTAGGCGCTGAGTGCTTTTGATATTGCAGAGTTATCTTTTTCTTTACGTTTAAATGCTAGGTTATTTGGGATTAGCTTTAAATCTATAAACTGAGAAAAAGCATCATTAGCAATTTGGTCGCCAACAAATAAAAGGCTACTCGGTAAGAATGAAGATTTAAGCATCAGTAGTCTATCGTTCGGTGTGTCGCGTACAAGCTCGCCGTGAGCTCGATAACCCTTATTTTTTAGATAACTTAGTGTTTCTATGTGTTTGCCCTCTAGTGGCTGCACTTCGCTATTTGAGCTGCCCTTTAGATTTACAATGGCAATATCCATCGCTGTAAATACATTTGGCTGATTAGTGGGCTCAATACCTCGTTCACTTAATAACTTTAAAATTGGCACGTTAAATTCACTCACAGCGACATCTGCAAGGTTTAAATACAGTTGTTCATCGATAAAGTCATCACTCATTGCTGTAGGCGAGCCGTTTAGCTGTGCTGTTTGAGAGAACAGTGCTGTTAAATAATCATTAGGTAAGTTGCTTTTTAAAGCCACAGCAATGTCGTTAACAGTAAACTCTTTACTAGATATTGCGTTTTCAAACTCAGTTAAACTAAGCGCATGAGCATTAACAAGAAACAAAATAGATGGTGAAATGAGCCTTGATGGGCCGATTTTAAACGGCGTTTTTAAATAGGTATTAAAATCATCGTTGTTATCCAATAGTTTGTACAATGCTGTTTTGTTTACTTGCTCAGGTAATGGCACATTAAACATCATTGAGCCAGTATTTTGACTAAGGGGTTCATTAATTGCCGTTAGTTGATTGATTGTATCTATATCAAAATAATCAATGACCTCAAGTCCTTGCCAGTTTTTTAATATGCCAACTGATGAGGCATATTGAAATTGCTGCTCTGCATTCTCTTTGATTGCGTTAATAACTAAGGTATTAAATGAACGGTAGGATATTTTCACAAGTTCCGAATAACTTAAAATATCTTCAAGGGAGTCGCCGTCTTTTAGTGCTTGTTTAATCGCTGCTTCTATGTGACTGTGATCAGCTGCAGCTCGAGTGGCTTTTAAACTTTGTTGCTTACACTGGCGTTTGGCTAGCTTGAGCTTAGCCAGCTCTGATGCTTTGCTATTTTGCAGGCTTAATGGTTCAAATAAACTCGTAGCGTTATTTTGTTTAGCTGTAGCAGCAGTAGATGTTGATATTTCACTGCTTATCGCTTCGATGGGAGTGGGTTTATCTAATATCAGGTAGGCCCCACAGGCACAAACCCCTGCAAAAACGGTTAGCGAAATACCTTTTTTCATCTTCAATCCATGGATTTATCTTGCCTGAAGTGTATGGCTTTATAGAGTGATGTCAATTACCTAGGGACGAAGTGCACAAATAGCCGACAAACAACTAATTTGTCGGCTTTATGCCGTAGCTTAATGCAATTTCATTTTTGGCCTAACAACGCGGAGTACTTTTTCGCTGATCCACAGTGCAAAAGTTTTTGCACTGCCATGGATAGCACGTTGATGCATACGATAGAGCGAAATATACATAAATCGCGCTATTTTACCCTCTATAAAAAAGCTATTACTGGTTAGGTTGCCCATTAAACTGCCTACCGTGCTGTAGCGTGACAAGTTAACTAAAGAGCCATGATCACTGTAGGTAAAAGCACTGAGTGGCTGGCCTTTGAGTGTGGCTATTAGATTTTTTTCAACACATTGTGCCATTTGATGAGCCGATTGCGCTCTGGGTGGCACTTGTGTGCCATCTTCTTGAGTAAATGCACAGCAATCACCAATCACAAAGATATTGTCGTTTACGCTACTTTGCAGATATTGGTTCACCTTAATTTGGTTATTGCGGGTAAGCTCAAAGATACCAATATCTTTAATGAAATCAGGGGCTTTTACACCCGCAGCCCAAACCATAATGTCGGCTTTGATATGTTCATCGTTTCTGGTGATAAAGCTGTTTTCTGTGGCCTCTTTTACTTGCGTGCCTTCGCGTACTGTTACTCCTAACTTAACTAGCTCTCGTTTAGCCGAGTTTGCAATGCGCTCGGGTAAAGCGGGTAAAATTCGCGGCCCTGCTTCAATTAAATCAATGTGTAAGCGTTTCGCGGTCATTTTATTAAGGCCATACATTTTTAGCATGTCTGACACATGATAAAGCTCTGCCGACAGCTCAACCCCGGTTGCACCACCTCCCACTATGGCAATGGTTAAAGAATGTTGTGGGTCGTCATCTTGATGTAAACGGGTGAAGTTATCGAGTAGAGCATGCTGAAAGCGTTCAGCTTGCTGGTTTGAATCAAGGTAAAAACAGTGCTTGTTAACGCCAGGGGTATTAAAGTCGTTACTGACACTGCCTATAGCAAGTACAAGGTAGTCATAACTGACTTGGCGCTCGGGTAAAATTCGGTGGCCAAGCTCGTCTTTTAACTCGCTTAAAGTGATGGTTTTGTTGGTTTGATCTAAGTGGCAAAAGCTGCCGAGTTGAAAATTATAATGATGTTTTGCTGCATGAGCTGAGTATACAACGCCGTCTAAATCGGCATCAATCGACCCCGTCGCTACTTCATGAAGTAACGGCTTCCAAATATGGCTGCGGTTTTTATCGATTAAAAGTATCTCTGCTTGACGTTTTTTCCCGAGTTTGTGTCCTAATTGTGTTGCTAGTTCTAAGCCACCAGCGCCACCACCGATTATCACGATTTTAGGAAGTTGGTTAATCATTACGTTGCCCTCAAAAGTATAATACCTAAACACTCTTGCGAAAAAGCGCTTAGGTATTGCAAGTCCATCCATCAATACCCCATGGCAACGCGCCCATTGTGCGCCTTTTTACTGGTTTTGTCAGTACCTGTTAAGAACAATATAGTGCGCTTAGTTATATCAATAGCCTTGGGAGATTGAGTTAAACACGTTAACATGGCTAATTCGCAGTAAGAGACCTATCATTACCTGAAAAGGGAATGAAAGTGAGGGATCAGGATGACTACACCACTACACACTTCGTTGAATCAATACTTTGGCTTTAATGAGTTTCGCCAAGGTCAGCAACAAACCATTGAGCAGTTATTAAACCAGCAATCGTCGTTGGCAATTTTTCCAACTGGCTCAGGTAAATCTTTGTGCTATCAATTAACCTCATTGCACTTACCCAACTTGACCTTAGTGGTATCGCCATTATTGGCACTGATGAAAGATCAAATCAGCTTTTTAAATAGCAAAGGTATTTACGCGGCAAGCCTTGATTCAAGCCAAACCAGTGAGCAAAGCCATACGGTAATGAGTGATGTGCGAGCAGGGAAAGTGAAAATTTTAATGGTCTCAGTTGAGCGTTTTAAGAATGAGCGCTTTCGTGAATTTATTAAACAAGTGCCTATTTCGATGCTGGTGGTTGATGAAGCGCACTGTATATCTGAATGGGGCCACAACTTTAGGCCTGACTACTTAAAACTGCCGCGCTATCGTGAAGAGCTTAATATTCCGTTGGTATTGCTACTTACCGCCACCGCAACTAAAAAAGTAAAGCGCGATATGTGTGAGCGTTTTGCCATTGCCCCAGAGCGTGTAGTGCAAACTGGCTTTTACCGAAGCAACCTAGATTTATCAGTGCTCAGTGTTGCAAGCCAAGAAAAACCTCAGCAATTAGCAAATATCATAGCCAGCCAACAAGGGGCAGGGATTGTCTATGTCACCTTACAGCATACCGCTGAGCAAGTGGCCGAAGGCTTGGCAAGAGCGGGCTTTAATGCAGTGGCCTATCATGCAGGCCTTGAGGATGATAAACGCTGGCAAATTCAAGATGATTTTATGGCGGGTAAAATCAATATCGTCGTGGCAACCATTGCTTTTGGGATGGGGGTTGATAAGTCTGATATTCGTTTTGTGATCCACTATGATTTGCCAAAATCGATTGAAAATTATAGCCAAGAGATTGGCCGTGCAGGGCGAGATGGTGCGCCATCAAACTGTTTTACCCTAGCAAACCTTGATGGCTTAAATACCGTTGAGAACTTTGTTTATGCCGACACGCCCGAGCAAAGTGGGATTGACTATGTCATTAATAACATTCGTAACGAGCAAACGAATAACCAGTGGGAAATGCAAGAGTACAGCTTATCGAGCGAAAGTAATATTCGTGCTTTAGCGTTAAAAACCTTACTAGTGCAGTTAGAAATGCAAGGGGCTATTACGCCTTTATATGCCTATTACGCCGATTTTAAATATAAGTTTTTAACGGATCAAAACGAGCTACTTAGCCAGTTTGATGCTGACCGACAAGCGTTTTTACAACAGGTATTCAAACACACTGAGTTTAAGAAAATTTGGGGCACACTTAATTTTGATGCGTTAACCCGTGCCACTCAAGTTGATAGAAAACGTGTGGTTGCAGCGCTCGATTATTTGGCCGAGAAAGGTCATATAGCCCTTGAAACTAAACGTATTACGCAAGTGTATGAGGTGAATAACTCGGTAATAAACCACGCAGATTTAGCACCGCAACTTCACCAATATTTTATCGAAAAAGAACAGGCCGAAATTAAACGTATCGCCACTTTAGTGCGCTTTTTTGAGCTAGATAGCTGCTTAAGTTATAACTTAGCCCGCTATTTTGATGACCAACATGCACCCCAGCAATGTGGCCATTGTTCAGTGTGTAGAGGACAGCAAGTAAAGCTTAGCTATTCATTAGTGCATCAAATGCCTGAGCAAAATGTGATTGCCAGTAAAGTTGCAGAGCTTAAACAGCACTTAGCCGCTAAAGGAATTAGTGATGTCAGCATCGATACTCAGTGCCGCTTTTTAGCGGGCATGAGCGTGCCTTTATTTACTCGTAATAAAGTCAGACAGCTTTCAGGTTTTGGCCTTTGCGAGCAACAACGATACAGTGACATTAAAGCCCTGCTACAGCAGTTGTAGCAGGGTCTTACATTTTAAAATCAGGCTCTGTAGCTTCGGTAAACATTTTTGACAGAACTGTCTTGAATAACTCTGTCAGGGTGTTTTGTAAGTACAACTGAAACTTTTCTTTACCGAGAGTTCTATCGAATACTTCGGTATCTAAAAAGCGTTTCATTTCACCGATAAACTCAGGGCTCGTGGTAAGTTCGGGTAACCTATCAATTAAATGAGAAAGCATGGACTGATATTGCTCAAGTTGATAGTCAGCAACTTTATTTTTAACTAGTTCAATATCTAATTGAGCCCCTTGCTGTTGCAACCAAGCAAGATCCCAAATGTCTCGATGTCGCACATACTTTGTTGTGGCTGGTAATGAAATTATTTTGTCAGCCATCACCTCATCGAGTGTTTCAGCTAAGATCAGTGTATCGCTGTATCCATCAGGCAGAAAATCATAGTTCACATTAAGTGGTAAAGGCTGCTTTGTGTAGGCCGGAATATTGGCAACTTCTAACTTAATTTTTTGTTTGGGTAAATCCTTTCTTTGTGGTGCAGTTACTACTGCAACTTGCCACTTATCAATTTTTAATTCTGAGTATTTAGGGTCTTTTTTTAACTCTTTCGGTTCTTTAACCGTCACCTCAAGGCCATATCTTTCGCCAATATACTTTTCAATACATGCTTTGATATCTTTTAACATGAGTGAATTGAATTCTTTACCACCAGCAAAATCTAAATCTTCACTAAAGCGATTTCCGCCGTAACATAATCTTAAAGAAGTACCTCCTTGAAATACCAGCTTATCAAGAAATCCACCTCTTTCGAGAGCAAATAGGATGTCGTAATGCAATAACTCTTTTTCTATAACAGCCCGCATATGAGAAACATTTGTGGTTTGCATAGCGAGATTTACCAGTTGCGCAAAGTTCTCTTGTTCAGTTTTCATCTTATGCTTCCTCTGCAATTAAATGAGTATTTCGGCCAACTCTTTTTAAATCCCTTAGAGCAGTATTTTTCGTTGCAAATCTCAAAGAGCGATCTGTTTTCATTGTGTTTTTTAGAATGTCTAAACGGTCTCGCTTAGTGTGAGTAAATTCAATTGTACCAAAAGGCGTTTTATATTCACCCGAGCGTCCTGTTGTCATAATGGTCAATCTGCCAACGGGGATTTGTGAAATAATTCCATACTCTGAAAGTGCAGACTCTAAACTAACGTAATTGTACTCACCACGGCGGATTGTTTTTGCAATTAGCTCCAGCGTATCACTTCCTTTTGACTGAGCAAGAGCGTAAATAAAAATGCCATTTGCAACTCTAATTAAAAAGCCATCATCGATGAGTCGAGAAATCCCCGCTCTCAAGCTCCTATTAGTATCATCAAAAAAAATCTTTGCAAAATCAGACATTGTAAAAATATAACGTCCTTGTTTATCAAATTCTGATAGCTTTTTGATTGCATCTGACTTTTTCAATTTATTTCTCAAGTAATGATTAATGACATATTTATATGTCATTATTGTAGACTTATTTTAGTGCTTTTCAAGTTCACAAATTTAACACTAAAAAGTGTCAAAATTGTACACTTAACCAATTTGAATACTGGTAGTCGGGTAGGTCAAAGGTTGGCTGTGCTGGCGAGCAAAACAATAAGCAAAGGTTAATGGCCCAACCCGACCTATCAGCATCAGCAGTATGATGATGAGCTGACTAGGCGCACTTAAATCTCCAGTTATACCTCGCGAAAGGCCTACGGTACTGAGTGCCGAAATTGCCTCAAAGGTGATATCAAGTAACGACCCTTGTTCAAGCTTGGTGATGATCATAATGCTGGTAAAAGCGATAAATAAGTACAGTATCATGACGCTTAATGCCTTGATCACCAACTTGTCGCTCAGCTGACGGTTAAACACGGTGACCGTGGTTTGCTGTTTTAAATAGCTGCGCATCGCTAAAATTAGGATCACAAAGGTGCCTAGTTTTATGCCGCTCGCCGTACTGACTGAACCACCGCCAATTACCATCAGCAGCATAGTCAAAAGCGTTGAATCTTGACTCAAGCCATCAATCGGTAAGGTATTGAACCCTGCGGTACGAGGTGTCACCGCTTGAAACCAAGTCGTTAATATTTGCTCAGACGTTGATAGCGGCGCTAATGTCGCGGGATTGGCGTGTTCAAAGAAAAAAATCAATATAAATGCGATGCAGTTGAGCACTAAGGTGGCAATTAGCACCAGGCGGGTATTGGTCGATAATAATGACCAGCGCTTTTGTTTGTAGATATCAATCAGTACAGTAAACCCTAAACCGCCGATGATAAACAAAGCGGTGATCACTACGTTTACGGTTATATCGCCCTTGAATGCCGATAAGCTATCGCCATTTAACGCAAAGCCCGCATTATTGAACGCCGAAATCGTATAAAACAGACTGTGATAGGCGCTTTTTAGTGCGCCATAGTCATCGAACCAACTAATAAAGAGTAAGCAAAATGCCACCGACTCAATCACTAATGAATACACTAAAACATACTTAGCAACTTTGATCACTGAGGTTAAATCGTTAGTGTCAAAAGCGCGGCTAGCGAGTAAGCGTTGTTGTAAGCCTAGGGTTTTTCCTAAACTTAGTATTGAAATCACCGCCACGGTCATAAAGCCAATGCCACCTATTTGAATCAGCAGCATGACCACGCTTTGACCAAATACAGTCAGATCAGTACCTGTGTCGATGACCACCAGCCCTGTTACTGTAACCGCAGAGGTTGCCGTAAATAATGCATCGAGCCAGCTGATCGGTTGGGTGCTTGCCATTGGTAGCATAAGCAAGCCCGTGCCGAGCATAATTAACACAATAAAGCCGATAGTAAGCACTAAAGGTGGGTTTACTTTTTGCCGCTTACGGCACTTTACACCGCTAAATTGTTTTGGATAAACGTTGGCTTGCCAGTTGATCATAATGCACGAAACCGTTTTGCTAATTTAGTTAAGTAAGTTTTAGAGCCCAGTAGCACCAGACTATCGCCGTGACGCAGTTCGGTGTCGTTAGTCAGCTCTGTATTGAAGTAATCATCACGTCGTAGTGTGAGTGGTTTAATATCGCTATTACGTTCTTTGAGCAGCCAGCCAATTTTGCGACCAGAAAGCTGCAGATCAATGCCTAGTTCAACAATAAACGTGGATTGGTTAAGCGGGAAATATTGATTAACCATTGGGTAGTTCAGCGCTTGCGCAACCCTCACGCCCATTTCTTCTTCAGGGTGAATTATGCGGTCAACGCCAAGTTTACTTAGTATTTGATGGTGGCTTTTGGTACAGGCTTTTACCCAAATTTGCTTTACGCCTAAGTTTTTTAAGTGCAATACACATAAAATACTGGCTTCAATATTCTCGCCAATGGCCACCAATACGGCTTGGCAACTGGGTAAGTCGAGCCGTGCTAATTGTGTTTCATCACTGGCATCAACCACCACGGTAAAACTGAGTTGGTCGGCATAGTGATTAACGGTACTTTCGCTAATATCGGCGGCACACACTGTATGACCTTGTTTTGAAAGTTCTAAACAGGCGGTTACGCCAAAACGTCCTAATCCGATTACTGCAAACTGAGCCATTGTCTTTCTCGCTATTGTGGGTACGCGCTAAATGCTAATGGCAAAAAAACAGAAGTCTCTAGAGAGCTTGAAAGCTTTATAAAGATTTTATGCCGAGATAAAAAAACTTTATAAAAACTTTATAGTGACAAAATTGAAAACCCTTTAATCTAATAGGGATAAACAATAAGTGAAAAGATGATGCAGTCAGTATTCAAAATACAGTATTTAAAAGCCGCATTTTTAAGTGTGTTGATGCCACTTGTCGTGGTGCTTGCGATATTCCCATTTCGAGAACTGTTTACAACCACCGATATTGTGATGCTACAGCTTTTGTGGGTGACATGGGTTGCGGTGCGTAGTAATCGTCGTGTTGCAGCACTTACCACCTTGGTGAGTGTTGCCTGCACGGACTGGTTTTATGTGGTGCCGTATTTCACTTTTCACATCGAAAATATTGAATATGTGGTCACCTTTTTGGTGATGTTGATTGTGGGTTTAGTGATAAGTCACTTAGCTGGGGAGCTCAATACTAAGGTTCGCGATGTGCAAGCCCATGCAAGTAATAGTCGCTTATTGTATGAGTTAGCAAAAAAGCTTAATGATCTCGATAGCCTTGAGGAGCAAAAGCAGCTGTTTTTAACAACCATGACCGAGCATTTAAAGGTTGCGTGTGATTGGCAGCTAACAGCGTCAAAGCAGTTTATTTATTTAAACGAACAACAAGCGGAATTTGGCGGTATTGCGTTTGCCAAAGCGCTAAATGCAGAACAACAGGCTTTGGCGAATACGGCGTGCTCTTTACTGTATCAGGTTCAAGAAAAAACCTTATTACGCGAGCAATCAGCGGCGATAAAAGTACAGGCGGAGCTAGAGAGGTCAAAAAACACCTTGTTGCGCAGTTTATCCCATGACTTACGTACGCCATTAGCGACCATTATGGGCGCATCAAGCATGTTGGCTGATGATGATATCCAACTAAGCTCTGAGGTTATCAAAGAGCAAGCTGCTAACATTTATGAGCAAAGTAAAATACTTAACCAGCACTTTGATAAAGTCATGGAGCTCAGTAAAGTTAATAAGTTAGCTGAGAATATTAAATGGCAAAAGCTGCCTATTTTGACCTTAATTAGCGAAGCAAAATCTCGTCGTCAGCAGCAACTACAAAACTTTAAATTGAGCATCGAGGCTCAGCAACAAAGCATCTGTTTTGGCGATGAAACCCTACTAGAAATTGCCTTTGCCAATATGCTCGAGAACGCAGCTCGTTACGGAGATGGTTCGGCGAATATGCAATTTATTGAAACACAGAATGAATATCAAATTGTGCTAACCAATCCTTTTGCGAATAAGCATGAGACGAGTCAAGATGAAGGTGTTGGACTAGGGAGTGTGATTTGCGATGTGGTTGCTAAATGTCATCAAGGGCGCTTTGAATTAACCCTCAATGAGCAAACAAAGCAAGCAACAGCTATATTAATTTGGAGTAACAGTCGTGGCTAATATTTTGGTTTTAGAGGATTCACCACCTCTGCAAAGTTTTTTAAAAACACTATTAAAAGCCAGTGATCATGAAGTTAGTGTGTGCGCCAAAGGGCTTGATGCGTTTGCACTATTAAGCCAGCAGCAGTTTGATTTAGTGCTGCTTGATTTAGGCTTGCTCGATATGGATGGGCAAGATTGGCTGGTGGAGTTTAGGCAGTGGAGCCTGCTCCCTGTATTAGTACTTTCTGCACGCGACGGCGAAACAGAAAAAGTCACCGCCCTTGATAACGGCGCCAACGATTATCTAACCAAACCATTTAGTGCAAACGAATTACTAGCGCGCATTCGGGTGCTACTTCGCACACAAACAACACCCAGCCTAACTTTGCAATGTGGCGATATTCACATCGACCCACATAAGCACGTGGTCCGTAAAGGCGCGGAAGAAGTCAAACTAACTAAAAAAGAGTACGCTATTTTATTGTTGTTGTTTCAGCAAAAAGATAAGGTGTTAACGCATAACGCTATTTTATCTGAAGTGTGGGGAGAGCAGTATATTAATCGCCCCGAATATGTTCGTGTACATATTGGTCAGTTAAGACAAAAACTTGAACAAAATGCGGCGAGCCCTAAACATATCTTAACCGAGCCCGCCGTAGGTTACCGCTTAGTTGAATAAACTATCTCTTTACCTCGCTTTGGGTTGAGTTTGTAACATTCCTTAGGTACTGTTTTAGATAATAATAATAAAGCGGAAGTCCCTTCATTGGCCATGCATCAAATTAACAGACAAGGTATTAGTTCATTGTCGAATACACAGCTCGAAGATGTGATTGCAGAAATTGAGCAAGCTATGGAGTGGCACCAGTCATGGTATAAAAACTTATTAAGGTGTCTAATTGCAGATACTCCCGCAAATGAACAAGATTTAGCAGATAATGCTCATAACTTTTGTCGCTTTGGGCAGTGGTTTAATAAGCTACCTGATCAGACCATAAAGCTTCACCCTCACTTTTCTGAAATCGCTTCTGCACATAAAAAAATGCATCAAGGAGCGAAAGTCTTGTTGTCGTTAAAAGAGTCTAAGACTGTTATTCCAGTAAACTTATTAGACCAATTTCATGCGGATTTAGATAGATTACGCGAGTTATTTGACTGCCTTATCGATGAGTTTACTGAAGTGCTTCACACACGCGACCCTTTAACGGGTGCATCAAATCGTACGAACTTATTAGAAAACCTGCAAAAAGAACACGAGCTGTGTAAGCGCAAATCACTAAGCTGCGCACTGATAATGATCGACCTTGATCACTTTAAGCAAGTAAACGATGAATTTGGTCATGCTGCGGGCGATAAGGTGTTAATAGCCCTCGTGAAATGCATTAAATCTCAGCTAAGAAAATACGATCAATTATATCGCTATGGTGGCGAAGAGTTTTTAGTCTGCTTACCACAAACAGAGCTTGATGATGCTAAGTCATTTTCTGAACGGCTAAGAGCTGGCGTTGAGGCTTTAAAAATCGACATTAGCAACGATAATCACATTAATGTTACAGGCTCATTTGGCGTAACGCTGATAAGCCCCGATGATAATATTGAAACAGCAATCGAGAGGGCCGATGAAGCTATGTATCAGGCTAAAAAGTCAGGCCGCAATCGAGTGTCTGTGGCTTAAATTACGCTTTAACACCAGTGAATGCTTTTATTAGCCCTGCTTGATAAAACGGGTAAACGCCCGTAAAGCCTGACTCGGCAATGATGCTTTCGATGACTTGAGATTCTTTTAAAGCAACGTCATTTCCATAAGCTAGTTTTACTCTTTCAATTTGTTCAGGGCTGACTGCAGCTGATGACATAACACTTAACCAGTGGCTAAGCTGCTCTGGGTAAGTTTCGCCACTTTGATTGGCACTTAAGTCTGCGCTGACAAGTACTCCACCAGCTTTTAAACGTTTGTGAATATCTGCAAAAAATGCCACTCGTTTAGGTTCTTCAATTATGAACTGCGACACTAACACGGCTGTTGCCGCATCAAAGGGCATCAAGTTTTTGAGTGAATCTACATAGCCATTATGAAACTGGCAGCGATGTGCAAACCCTGCTTGCGTTAGATTGTGTTTGCATACTTTGATCATTTCAGTCGAGGGTTCGACAGCGGTGAAGCGGAATGCGGGAAATGCCTGTGCTAAATGCAAAATTTCATTCCCGGTACCCGCTCCAACGCAAAGAATATGCGCATTGCTTGGTAGTTTGCTGAATAAAGGTGTCATCATAAAATACAAGGCCTGGCTAATGGGGGCCATGTTTTGCCATTGTGAATCATAATTAGCTGCTTGTTGATCAAATAAGGCGGTGACTTCGTGTTGTTGCATAGTAAAAACCTAGTAGGTAACTTTAAATGTTACAGAAGTGGTTAGCTTACTTTATTTTAGGAAACTTTAAAAGTTACTTAATAGGGCATTCAAATGATATGGTGATGTATGCATACTCATTTGCTTAATTTTTAGGTTTTAACAATGAAAAAAGGTGCGCATTAAATAAGTGTCCTTTCTTGAACATCGCGTTTTTTAAAACTGCATCTTGTTCGAAGCCTAATCTTTGCAGAACCTTCATTGAGGCAGGATTATCTTCGCACACGTAAGCAAACACTCTGGCGATTTTCGTTTTAGAGAATACTGTTTCGAGTAGCATAGATGCAGCTTTTACAGTGATACCTTGCCGCCAGTACTCTTTTGCCAGCCAGTAACCTAACTCACCTGAGCGATCAAATTCAAACTCGCCTGGGTGCACACTCACGCATCCAATAAGTTTATCGTTAAATATAACGGCTTTAATGAGCTGACTTTGACTACCTTCATTAATCCACCACTGAGCATCCTCGTAACTATAAGGAGAGGGGATTTTAGTTGATAGGTATTGTGTAACATCCATGTCGTTAAGAATTGCAACAAGTTGTTTTGCATCTGACTCTACGAAGTCTCGAAGTGTAATCACGCTTATCCTTTGGAGTTTTGTAAGTGTGTGTGCGAAGGCATTGGAGTATTCCTTTGCTTGTCTTTATCCGTATTTGGCTTCTAACTCATTTGCTGTGCGATAGCTCTCATAAGTGTTTAATCGCTCGAAATACCGCTCTATTTCTGCAAAATGAGACAGTATGCCAGACTCAGCGACTTTCTCTATGACGAATGACATCATAAAATCAGCGCCAGTAAGGTTGTCATCAACAAAGTACTTTCTACCTTTCAGATGTTGATTAACATAGCTGAGTATTTTACCAATTTCATGGTCGGCATAATCAGCAATGAAGTTAGTTTTACAGCCATCTTTTGTAATAAATAGTTTTAATAAAAAAGGCACCATTGCTGAGCTTTCAGCAAAATGGAGCCATTGTTGATAATCAATGTAACTCTCACTTTGCTGGTTTGGCATAAACTTACCTTTGCCATACTGAGTTATTAGGTAGTCAGTTATCGCACCCGATTCAGTAATTACTTTACCGTTATCTTCAATCACAGGAGCTTTACCGAGAGGATGAATTTGTTTTAACTCATCAGGTGCTAAAAATGTCTCTTTATTACGTTGGTAGGCAATAATGTCGTAATCAACGCCAAGCTCTTCGAGCAGCCAAATAATCCGCTTAGAGCGTGATTTGTTTAAATGGTGTAATTTAATCATTTGTTATCCTTAATAGTGGCGCAACATTATTTGTTGCGCCTAATTTTTAAATTGGCTGCTGAACTTGCACCACGGTTTTACCAAAGTTTTCACCATTTAACATGGCGTTAAAAGCGTTTAGAGTATTTTCGAAATCAGTTTCAAGGTGCTCTTTGTATTTTATCTTGCCGTCGTTCAGCCATTGTTGCATATCTTGTGCAAACTCACCGTAACGATCGCTGTAATCATCAAAGATAATAAAGCCTTGTACTTTAATACGTTTTCTAAGAATTAAGCCCATCAACATAGATAGGCGATCAGGCCCTGGCGGTAACTCAGTTGCATTATATTGTGATACTAATCCACATAGTGGGACTCGTGCTTTTGTGTTAAGTAAAGGCAGTACCGCATCTAAAACATGACCACCGACGTTCTCGTAGTAAACATCAATACCTTGATTACAGGCGTCCTTAAGCTGTTCTTCAAAGTTATCGGCTTTATGATCTATGCATGCATCAAACCCTAAGTTCTCAATCGCATGCTTACATTTTTGTGAGCCTCCAGCGATACCAACGACTTTACAACCTTTTAATTTGGCTATCTGACCGACGGTTGCTCCAACCGGCCCTGTTGCTGCAGCTACAACCACTGTTTCGCCTGCTTTTGGTTCACCAATATCTAGTAGTCCCATATAAGCAGTAAACCCTGGCATACCTAAAATACCGAGTGCATAGGAAGGAGTATCTGGACTTTCTCCTAACTTCATCAGTCCTTCTGTATTACTTATCGCATACTCCTGCCAACCAGTATAGGCAAGTACCCATTCACCTACTTTATAATCAGGGTGCTCTGATTGCTCCACCTGACACACTGTCGCACCAACCATCACATCGCCAACTTCAACAGGGTCAGCATATGATTCTGCATCGCTCATACGGCCTCGCATATAAGGGTCAAGAGATAAATAAATTGTTCTTAGTAAAACTTCACCTTGTTTAGGTGAGGCAAGAGTAGATGTTTTTAAAACGAGGTTATTCTCTGTTGCAGGGCCTGTTGGACGTGATTCAAGAATATACTGACGGTTTTTAATTTCAGTCATACTTATCTCCTATGAATTGTTTTAAATCCTGTTTAATAAATAGGTGCGGGCATGTAATTAGAAATCAATGGCGAAATTGTTACCGAGTAGAAAATGATAATTTCATTCAAACGACAATCCATTTTGCACGGTATAGTGTAAAGGTGTATGCTGGAAAAATAATCAAATGGCGAAACAAATTGATATGAAAGGTATTTCTCTTATAGCTTTTACGCTTGTTGCGGGTTTTATGGCAAGGAGTGCGCATGCTAATACAAGTGTTTTATCGGTTGATCCTATCACTCCAGGAAACGTATTTGCGTTTGAAAACGACGCAAGACGTTATCCAAAGCAAAGTGAGTTTAGTATTGTTCACAGTGTTTCGATGAGCAGTGAAAGCGGCCGACGATTAGCTGTGGTAACTGTTGAAAACAAAGCATCAGGATCGCGTATCTTACAAGCAGACCATATTATGGCTTTATTTGCCGATGGGCGTCGCTTACACCCGTTAGCTTTTGATGAAGGTATCAAGTTAGATGATGGTGAAAAGCGCTCACTGACTTTATCTTTTGGTGAAAATGAATACCCCATTTTAGCGGTATACACGAGTTTAGATGAGTAAAAGGCAGGCCCATGAAATTACCTAAGCCACTGGCAATAACACTACTTTTAAGCTCACCGTTAGGTTTTGCTGTTGATAGCCAAGACTTTGTTAAAGATAACGTGTTCACGCAAGGCATTGAAGGGCCAACCATGTATAACGGTGCCCTATACGCGGTGAACTATGCCCAGCAAGGAACGATTGGCCGCGTAGATAACATGGGCAAAACATCGTTGTTTGTGCGGTTACCGAATGACAGCGTTGGTAATGGCTTACAGTTTGACTCACTAGGTAATTTATTTATTGCCGATTACGTTAACCACAATATTTTAAAAGTACCTGCTGGCAGCAATAAAGCAGAAGTGTTCGCCCATAATAGCAAGATGAATCAACCCAATGACATTGCTATCACCAAAAGTGGGGCGCTGTTTGCAAGTGACCCTAACTGGGCGAACGAAACGGGTCAGCTATGGCGTATTAATGCGGATGGCAGCACCCATTTACTCGAAAAAAAAATGGGGACTACCAATGGAGTAGCGGTTAATAACGACAATACCAAGCTATATGTGAACGAAAGTGTGCAACGAATCGTTTGGCAATATGACTTAGATGACAACTTAAACATTAGTAATAAAAAAGTTTTGATTAAATTTGCTGATCATGGCCTAGACGGCATGCGCGTTAATAATCAAGGGCATGTGTTTATTACTCGTTATGGCGCAGGGAAGGTACTTGAAGTCTCGCCTACCGGCAAGCTTTTAAATAGCTATCAATTAAAAGGCCAGCATCCAACGAATTTGGCTTTCAACGAGACGCAAAACAAAGTGTATGTCACCATGCAAAAGCGCGGGGCAATCGAAGTGATTGAGCTTTAGCCTTGCTTTGCTCGCGTAATAGCAGCGGTGATTGCCGCTTTTGCTTGCGGACTATTCTTCCAGCAATTTGAATGCAGCATCGACGCTACTCGCTCAGCAATAGTGTTGGCATCAAACCCAGCTAAGTCTTCAAACGATTCAATCCCAACTTCTTCGAACCGTTTTATAACCGTTGGTCCGACACCTTTGAGTGCTAAAAGCGCGCTGCGTTCTTGTTCGTTAAATGGCATGTTTTTGTTCCTTGTTCATTGCGTTTATAAACTGATGAGGGTCATCTAGCCCCAGGAAAACAGTGTTAATATCACCCATAGGTTCATTGAGCTTAATTTTAATATTCGGGTAGCCAGAGTAGTTGTAACGTTTGATTGAACGAGCGCGTGCAATAAAGTCGGTATTTAAATCAATGGATTTGATATTTTTTAAAGCAATATTGTAAGCAGGATAGAGCCCATAGCGAATAATGAGTTGCGATTTACTAATAGAAACAGGGCGCTTTGCAACTGCTCGGTATTCTGCAATGAAGAATAAAAGGCTAAATATAGTTAAACCAGTGATTATGTTTGCTGCTGTTGATGACCACACAAAGTGTATGAAGAAGTGCATCATGGGCAGTTCTAATAAGATAATAAAAATAAAGCCAAGTAAGTTAGCTTGTGCACCGTCTTTATTATGATAACTAAAATGCTGTTCACCAGTGAAATAACTAGGTTTAATGTGTTTAGCGTAAAAAAAGAAAGCCCACATCCGTGTTTCGAAACATAAAAAGTTTGCAATAGCACTTTGTTTGAAAAGCTTGTTAATTGGCCGTTCGATAGCTATATCAGGATCTGTCTGCTGGCTTAAAGCGGATTTTATTGCCAGGTACACAGTAATGAGAGCACTTAGCTCTAAAATTACAATCAAAGCTAAAAGCCCGTAACGACCTTGCTCTAAGTAATTCATTAAAAATTTGTTTTGTTCGGGAATAATGTAACTCCCCACTAAAATAGCGAGTGAGCACATCATCAATGCTTTAAAAGCCGCTTCTTTCTTATTTTTAATTAATATTAAGCAAAGTACAGGTAATACTATCAGTGCATCAAGCAGGTATAACCATTCAAAATTTGCTTTGCCAAAGTCATTTAGTGGATGCTTTCCCTGATAATAAATGCCCCAAAAAAGACTAATACTGATTAGGAAAATAAATGGAATTTTTGACTTTATTGATTTGAGCATAACACCTTCCTTGCAGTTTTACTGCTTATATCTTAAACAACAATCTATGCGCTGTCCCTTTTTATTCTGGATATATTCGTACTTTCTAAAATAAAAAAGCGCACCGGGCAGGGTGCGCTTGAGGGGATCAATCCTGTGTAGCTAAAACAGTAGGATTAATTAGAAGCTTGGGGCATATCTCAGTGAAACACCGACTGAACGGCCAATCACACTGTAATCACTCACGGTGTTAAAGTGGTTTGCGCCTACCTCAGGTGTTGGTGGTTCACGATCTAATAAGTTATCGACACCAAAGTTAACAGCAAGTTCCTCGTTAACTTGCCATGCAGCAGCAAAATCTAAGTAATTTTGTGCTGAGATTGTTTCTGAACGGTCGACAGCATACTCTACTTCACCTATTCTGCGCCAGCCAAGTTGGAAGTTCATGTTATCTAACTGCCAATCAATGCTTGCGCGATGTTTGTAGTCAGCTTGTAAAATGCTCGCAAAGTCACCCGAACAGGCGCTGCCGTAAGTTCCCTTACAGTCAACTTCAGGCACTGTGCTGTTGTTTTGACGGGTTTGTTTAGTAACAAAGTTACCTTGGTACGAGAATCTAAAACGACCACCCATTTGCTCAGGTGCATCAATCACATAATTTGCTGCAACGTCGATACCTTCTTGCTCAATGGCGGCTAAGTTAAAGTCATTAACGATGGCTGTGCTAATAAACCCCGTGTTTGGATCGCGAAGTACCGCACCACACAATGGGTTGTTCGGATTCGGGTCATCAACATAACAGCTTTGTAGTGCCGCACCTGGCTGAATTTGGCTCACCGCATCTGTTACACGAATACTGTAGTAATCGAGTGATAAATCAAAGCCTTCTAAGTAGCTAGGTGTGTAAACAATGCCTAAGGTGTCTGATTCGGCTTGTTCAGGTTTAATATTCGGGTTACCACCATAGGTGTACTCTGCGGTACTTGAATCAAACTCGGTGCCAACAGGCGGCGCACCAAACGCAGCACATTGAGCCGCATCACCGGTGCCCAGTAAACATGGATCGCCGTTATAACGCCCTGCTAGTCGTGGCACAAACTGGTCGCTATTTTGGTCAAATAACGATAACGAGAGCGCTGTGATTGGGCTGGCAAATTCACCTAAGTTAGGTGCTCTAAATGCGGTTAAGCGGTTGGCGCGAATACGAATGTCGCTGTTTATTGCCCAGTTGATACCTAGTTTGTAAGTGTCTTCTGCTTCGGTATTTGAGTAATCAGAAATACGGTAGGCACCTTCAAAGCTAAGCTCTTCAGCAAACGGTTTATCAACTAAGATAGGCACTAAAATTTCAGCATAAAACTCTTCAGAGCTAAAGCTTGCATCCATATCAAATGCGCTAATGGATGCAAAGCTGGTGCCGTTTCTAAATGCATCGCCCGGTGTTTGTTTACCGGTTTCTTTACGGTATTCGTAACCGATTGCAAAATCGATAGCACCGGCTGGTAATTCAAATAAGAACCCAGAATCACCCGATAGTGTTGCTGAGATCACACTTTGAGTACGGTCGCGAGTGGTATAAAGCAGCGGATCGCTAAAGTCGCTGAAATCAAGGTTTGGATCAAAAATATCCACTGAATTTGCAAGGGCAGCAAAACGACTATTACCGCTGTTATCATTACGGTATGCGTTGTTGTATATGGTGGCTACTTCGTCCGTTTTGCCATACTGGCCATATACGTCATAACGTAAGTAGTCAGTTAAATCACCTTTTAGACCCAACTGAAATTGCATTGAATCACGTACCGCTTCGGTGTGTTGCACACCCAGACCTAGGTTTCGCTCAACATTTACGAGGGCATTGCCTTCGCTATCAAACGTAAGTTGGTCACGTAGTTCATCTGGAGTATACGCGTTGTCTTGCGTTAGGGTTACTTGCTCGTTAACAAAAATCGGTGTTTGGCCACTGGCACCTGCACCATTTACGGTCACTTTAGAATACATTGCGCGACCATAGGCAATGGCACTGTCGCTTACATCAACATCAAATAATAAGCCCGCAGAAAAACGGTCCATCGGTTGAGTTAAATAACGATCAGCGGTGAAATCAGTTGTTTGACGCTCACTTGTTACAGCTCCCGAATCAGCAATACCTATGCTGTTGCCAGATGCAATGTCTGTATAATAGCCACCGCTGTTGATCATTGCCGTTGAGTTTTCAAGTGCATAGTTACGCTCGCCGGCTAATAGCTCTTTTCGCTCGGTATAACCAATATAGCCTGTTACATGGCCGCGACCATCTGCGATATCACCGCCAAAAATAGCCTCAAAATTAAGCTTTTCGTTACCGCCATCGGCACTTTCGTAACTGGTTGAGAACTCAGCGCCAGTAAAATCATCGTCTAAAACAAAGTTAACAACACCGGCTACCGCATCAGCACCGTAAACTGCTGCTGCACCACCTGTTAATACATCTACGCGCTTAATTAATCCGGCTGGAATGGTGTTCACGTCAACCGAGTTACGAAAACTAAATGGTACCGCACGAGTACCGTCAATAAGTACCAATGTGCGGTTTTGACCAAGGCCGCGTAGGTCGATGGTTGATGAACCAAATGAGTCGCCGACTGTAGCACCTGTGCTGTTGGCACCCGCCGCAGCTTGTGGCAGTTTTGCGGTAATATCTTCAACGTTCACTGCACGGTCTAGGTGAATTTGCGCTTCATCAACGCTAACTACTGGGCTGCTTGAGACCAACTCAGTACGTTGAATACGTGAACCTGTTACGGTAATCACTTCAGGTTTTTTTGCTTCAGTACTTTGCTCTGCATGGGCATAACTAATTACTGAACTTACAGCGAGAGCTAAAGGTGAGAGTAGCAAAAGTGAGCGATGCCCCGTTGATGTATTTGCTTTCATGATGATTCCCTTGCGTTTTATCATTTAAATCAATGCAGGTTGGTGTCTGACCTAGACCATTTAGTTAATTTAATGAGTCATACTTTTTGTTATGATGCTTGTGTGTTCTCTTTTTGGGGAGTCCACCGGTACAGTTTTAAAGCAATTTAAAAGTCTTTGCAATAATTATTCTTTAAATCTATTATTTTAAAATATAAACTATTCCAAGCCATCAACCCGCTTATTTACATTTAATAAGCTGATTTTAAGTGATTTATTTATGCATCAACATATTGAAAAACTGTATTTAAGCGCAAAAAAAGAGAAAAAATTAATAATTGGTCTGATGAGTGGTACTTCATTAGATGGTCTTGATATCGCGCTATGCGAAGTATCAGGGCAGGGCATGGATACTCATGTCGAAGTAGTAAAGTTCACTACGGTCGATTACGACGATGATTATAAAGCCCGTATAAAGCGAGTATTCGCCAAGCGCGAATGTGACCTCGAAGAAGTCACTTTACTTAATCCTTGGATTGGTCAATTACATGGCAACATGGTCGTAAAAACGTTAACTAGCTGGGGCGTGGCAAAAGAGCGTGTAGATGTGATTGCCAGCCACGGACAAACTATTTATCACTGCCCTAAAAACCAACATAAACGTCCTGAATATGGTAATGCAACACTGCAAATTGGTGATAGCGATCACTTAGCTGTGACTGCTGGCATTACTACTATAGGTGATTTTAGACAAAAGCACATAGCAGCGGGTGGCGAAGGCGCACCGCTTGCGGTATATGGTGACTACTTGTATTTCACAAGTACCAGCGAAAACCGCATTTTGCTTAATATGGGTGGCATTGCAAACTTAACCTACTTACCTAAATCTGCAGATGCACGTGCGGTTTTTAGCTCTGATATTGGCCCAGGTAATACGATGATGGATGCTTACGTGCAGCGTTATTTTACACCACTTCATTATGATAAAGATGCCGCTATTGCTGCAAAAGGCACGGTCAATGAGGCTTTACTCGCAGCGCTATGTAATGATGCATTTTTTGCTTTAGGGTTTCCTAAAACCACGGGGCCAGAAGTGTTTAATCTAGCCTATTTAGCTGCGGCACAAGCACGCTCAAATACGCAGAACTTATCGCACTTTGATGTGATGGCAACCTTAGTGCAGTTTTCAGGGTTAATGATTGCTAAAGCAATTAACCAATGCAGCGAAGGCTTAACCGATGTGGCTGTTTACGCCAGTGGTGGTGGGGTTCATAACCCATTATTAATGAACATTATTTTAGCTAATTGCCCAGCGCTTTCTGTGATTAATAACACAGATTCGTTGGGTATAAACCCAGATGCAAAAGAGGCCGTGTTATTTGCTATTTTAGCAAACGAATGTTTGTCGGGTGGGCTACAACGCTTTGGTAATACCGAGCAAGGGATCCCCGATATTACCATGGGTAAAATTAGCTTTGCAGACTAGGTTACAAATCTCGCGCCGCGATTAAATCGCCCCTAGAGTGAACAAATTTCAATTTACAAAGGTCAAAATGCTCTAAAAAAAAGCCAATAAGCTTGCGCCCATATTACTAATGTAATGGCGTAAGCCTTGGTTTTTAGCATGTTCATTAGTCAATAACTCGGGTGATTTTTGTGCTGCAATACTGACATCAAACTGAGCGCTGTCTTTAAGCGTGGCATGCATGCCGTGCAGCATTAATTGCAATACAAATTCACCACTGTGAGTAACGTTCTCTAATGTAAGCGTAATAACGTGCTGATCTAAATTTTGTTGTGTTAGCGTGTGCGCTACAAAATATGCAGATTCTCGTGCATTTGGACGTGTTGCACTGATAGAGATCACATCACCTACATGGGCATCAGCAGGAAGTACGCAACGAAAAGTAACATATTCGTCGTCATCAGCAGCAAAGTGAAGGTGTTCGTATTCTATTGTATGTGCAAGTGCTGCACACAAAGGATCTTCACTAGAGGGGAGTGCAAACGAAAGTTGCACCAAGGCAGTGTCCATTACTTCTTCATTACGTTAGGTGATTAAATTAGCGTCAATTATTGATCAGTTAAATGACAGAATTATGACTATTGTCATATTGCGGATTATATATTTTAGAAACAGAGAAAAGTTGTTCTTTCTGTTCCAAAACTAGAATGGTTTCTGACAAGATTGGAATAGAAAGTCTTGTATGTAAAGGGTTTTAGGGCCGAGGGAAATGTCGATATTTGGGGTTTTCTGATAAGGCATGACAGCTGTATATTTGCCCCAAAGCTATAGAAAAACCATAATGAAAATATAAAGTCTTAGAGTTATACAAAGCTCAGTTTGGATTAATCTGAAACCAGCCATTTTTGTGCCGTTTCGTAACTCGAAAATGCCCCAAAAGGAGCTAACACAAATGCTCTAGGGGTGACTTTGAACTAAGTGCGGGGAGTTACCATCTAGGTGGCTGCTTAAAATCAATTAGTTAATCAGCTTAATTACTCGGGCTAGCGGCCTATGTGTGCGTAAAAATTTAATTGCTTATTAAGGCAAATTTAGGTGTAATGAATACATACTAAGCGCTGAGAAATGCAGGGAAAGCTTACATAGCACTAGCAAGGAAAATGATAGCTTCTAAAAAGCAAACTCCCATAGTATTAACAACACCAACTCTAACACAGCGAGTAGGTAGCGGCTCAGTCCAACTAGCGATCATTCAACACAAACTGCGAGTTGCATAAATACTATAATGTTATATGCAATAGTCGATTACCACATTAATTAGGGATAATAACTTGATTTACGCTTTAAAGAATAAAAATGGAGATATTGGCGAGTATTATTTTGCTTACTGGGTAACTAAATATTTTGGCTGGCCTTGTCGGTTGTTAGATATTGATCTTGGACTAGATGCTCAAGTTGAGATATGTAATCCAAAACATAACGCAATAGGGAAGTTCATAGCTGTACAGATAAAATCTACTCAAAGTAATAAAAAATCAGTCAGCCTTCATTTAGATAACCTGAAGTATTGGAAGGCGATGGAAGAACCCGTCATAGTCGCAAGAATTATCAACGTTACTAAAGTTCCAGAGATATATTGGAAAATAGTTAATACAAAATCCATTGATAAGTTGATAAAAAAAGCTGAGAAAAGTAAAGAAAAAAAAACTACACTCAATTTTTCAGATAATGATTGTTTAACTAAGGAACATAAAGAAGAGTTTAGGCTACTTCCTGCGCTGAAAAATATTGAAAAACTGGAGGCTCAAAGTAAAAAGGTTAACGAGAAGTTCGAAGAAGGGGTATTGCCTTTTTATGATGTTCAAGAAAAAGAATACAATATGAATACAATTGGTTGTGATGATGATTTTATTGAAAATTTCGATAGCCTTTGCTTTGAGATGGATACTGTCAAAAATTGCGAATTTTTTGATGAAATTATAGATAACTTTTATGATCGCTTGATCGAATACCCCAAGTTAGTTGAAGTATTTGAAGTATATAAAAATCTAGCGATTACTTATATTCGATCTCTAAAACATAATTCTAAACTCGATGTATTGCAACGATGGAAAGAGCATCCATATCATAGTGATTTAGCTTATATAGTCAATAATAACTAAAGCATATAGAAAGGGCTTAAACTTGACTAAAACAGTGAGTTATATTTCGCTTCGTTTCACATTTTAACCCACTACTTTAGTTTGCTCAGTGCGGCATTATGTTTTAAAGAGGTACGGGTGGATTTTATCGGCAATATAAAAACTTGGACAACAAGATTTCTAGGGTGCTTTTTATTCTACTTCTCTTTCACAACCGATTTTCACTTATTTTATACTCCGATAGTTTTTATCGGGGCAATGGTTTGTGTTTTTTATAAACACTCAAAAGATAAACGAAATAGCATTGTTGAAGGTATTTGGATCTTAGTTACGGTTTTTGGTGTTCTACTATCAGGTCTAGCTCTATTCGGGTAATAAGGAGTTGCCTGCACTAGCTATATTTGTTCCTTTGGCAATATTTTATTTTTGTACTTTTATTCCTCTTAATTATTTTCCTAAATTTATTAGGGTGTGGTTTAAGTAAAACATAACAAACGCATTAAGCATGGGGCTGCTAAAGTTTGGCTCCGCTATGTTTCACTATTTTAGCTAAACATTATCAGCCCCTTATGCGGGCGTTCTGAATAAATACTCTAACTCATTTTTGTCGATCGATGAGTTATCAATATAACTCGTCTTTACCCTAAACGCGCTGCCTTACTTCAGCCCCTCTAATTTATGAAAGCCACTTGACTTAATTTATAGTTTCATCCGTTTTTTTGTGGTTGAGTAAAAAATAATTTATTAGAGGATTCTAAATTGGACTTAACCGAGTAATGTCGGGAAAAATAAATTTAGGAGCCCTTCATGAATAGCAAAGTTGGCATCTTTTGGTTTGCTGAAAACACATTAGTCTTTAAAGCTCAAAGTGCTATCGACTTAAAGCCAGATCAACTTGGATTTATTGATAGTACACTGCAACACCAAGTTGAGTGGGAAGATAATAATATTTATCAATTGTTTGGTCTAATGCTAGATAACACTGACTACTACAACTTTCCCAGAGGTCGAGTTGTTTTTAATACTGAGCAAAATACCTCATACGTATATTTAGACAAAAGCTTGTTTAAAAAGCATATAGTTAAAAAGATAAAAGCTAATTTTTCTTTTCTAGATACAAATGTTAGGTTCTTTACTGATCCTCATTACAATTGCTTTGGTAGTATTTAGAACAAATAAAATACTACCAAATAACTGAGTACAGATACGCAGAGCTAAATTGGTGGCAACCCTGTAAAACTACTTACCAAGGGGGGCTGGTGATTGACTGCGTATAAAAGCCGGAATATCAAAAATATCACTTTGACTAGATACAACAGCTTTAGCTTTTGTTGTTTGCTCTACTTTAGGTATTGTTTCATCTATGTTTTTGGCATGAATTAACTGACTTTTTGCACCTGTGGCTATGATGAGTATTTCAAAGTTATTCGCCAAACTCGTAATTTTAGAAGCACCACAAATAACCACTGCGTTAGGGCTAACTTGATGACGTACTGTATCCATTATGGTGTTGTAACTACCTAATGAAATCTCATCGACACAATTAATTTGTACAATAACACCTGTACTTGTGCTCATATCAACACTGCTAACCAGAGGGTTGCTCAGGGCTTGCGTAAGAGCCATT
The DNA here is from genome assembly GCF_005887425.1 of Pseudoalteromonas sp. S2721. NCBI lineage: Bacteria > Pseudomonadati > Pseudomonadota > Gammaproteobacteria > Alteromonadales > Pseudoalteromonadaceae > Pseudoalteromonas > Pseudoalteromonas sp. S2721. Next base: position 33,043 of record NZ_PNCZ01000066.1, on the reverse strand, counting down.
TGTAAATCGCTTTCATCTGCACACTTTCCAACCCCCAATACAGCATCGCCTTGGGCGTCCATTACTCTTTGAAAGTCACGCAGATCTACGTTAATTAATCCCTGATAACACAGCATATCGATGAGTGAGGTAATTAAAGAATGTAAAATTTGATTACTGTGCTTAAAGGCATCAAATAAGCCAATGTCATTACCAAGCACCTCAATAAGTTGATCATTTGGTAAAGTGACGACAGCATTAGCGAACTGTTTTAATTCATCAAGCCCTTGCTCAGCTACTTTTCGCCTAAAATCCCCCTCACTGGTAAAGGGTAATGTTGCAATACAGATTACGGGCTTATTAAGATCTTTGGCTAACTTAGCTATGTATGGGCTAGCTCCTGTGCCAGTGCCACCTCCTAAGCCAGTTGCGCATAAGAGAATATCGCAGCTTTCGATAAGCGTTAATAATTGTTCTTCACTTTCTTGTGCGGCGAGTAACCCTATTGCTGGGTCTGCGCCAGCGCCATAGCCGTTTGTAAGCTCAGCACCTATCAACACAAAGTCATCACTTTGAGAGTGCTCTAATACAACCTTATCAGTATTAACGCAGTAAAACTTAGTTTGCGGGTTTTGAACCTCATTAAAAATAGTATTGACGGTATTACAACCGCAGCCACCAATACCAAATACGCCAATAGACAAGCCATCTAAATTTTCAACTAACTCAAACATCATTGCTCCTCATTTTTTAAAGAGCATAACAACAAGGTGCGTCAATTTTTGACGCACCTTAAATCACAAGTTATAAGTGTTTGAAGCCTCATTTAGTTTTTTAATGATTCTGCTGCGTACAGCTTGAGGCTCTATTACCTCAAGCCAATGTGATGCTCTAAACAGTTCATCTGTTAATTGCTCTGTGTCCTGCACATTGAATGTAAGCAGTGATGTTTGATCATCTAACTTTTTCTGCTCTATTAACTCACCAAATTGCACAAACCCTTGATTCAATGAAGATTGAGACGGCACTTTGATAATCAAGTTAATACTGTCCTGACGCTTTCCTTTATTAATTGCAGATCTTAATGAGCTTAACTGCTCTAAATTTGGTACACGCCGTGTCTTTTGTAGTACCTTCACATTACGAATACGATAAACCGGCATCTGATAGCACTTGTCATGTAGCGTCCCTACCATAAACTGCGCCATGAGAATGCCATTGTCTTCTTCAAGACCATAGAAGCTAAGTTCAGGAAAAGCTAACCAGTGTGCCTGATCATATAAAACGCGATAAATCTCAGCACTAACTGAACGATTATGTGTTATTGCATGCTCGATTTGTTCAACAACCCTGCTATCAACATTCACCTTAATCGATCTATTACTTTTCAGGTTTAACCACTCAGGTTTGTTGCCATTTAGTCGCTGTAATGCAATATCAGCTTTAGCATGAATTGCTTGTTTAATATCCACAGGAATATTCTGTGGCAAAAGCTGCTCAAGCAATAAGTAATGGTGAGCAAGCTCAGTACTGAGTAACTGTGAGCTTCCCCGCCAGCCCTTACTAATAGACCATGCATAAGGTTTTGTTCTCGTATCTTTTTCAAGGCCAAAACAGCCTTGCTCGTATAAAGACTGAAGATCACGTTGGAGCATACGAGTGGAGAGGTTCAAGCCACTATTAAAAAGTTTTTGTTTCAGTTGGGTTACAGAGATGGAGCTTGGCTTTGAAGGCACAAGCTCTAGAATTGCTAAATGGCGCTGGGAGATCATTATATTAGTACTTATATTTTTTCCTATGATGTTTCATATATGATTTAGTTTCCTTACACATAGAAATTTTCATGTTTTTGCTAAGTGATAACTTCTCAAGATCTTTTGAGCTTAATTCATCACTTATCAAGATTAAGCCATTTGGGTCAAAGCTTATCAAGCCCTTATCAAATAACGCATCTAAATGTGCCGCAAGCAATAAACCATTGTATGGGTCTATTCTTTCATGGGCCTCGGCATCGCGCCAAGCTTTGATATGTGAAGCTCGGAGTAAATCTCTACACTCTAAACCGGTTAAAGCACAGGATTCTCCCCATAAGTTATCTAAAGCTTTTCGAAACTTCCCTTGCCCTATTCTTGTCTTAACAAGCGCATCTCGTTCCGTCTCAGTAAGTCCATTTAATTTGTCGAAATCATTAATAAATTCATTAATATATTTTTCTGGTTCATCTTCGTAACTAGTGTCAATTTTAGCAAGTGGCGTAATGACATTTGTTTCTACTATTTTTAATAATTCATTGTAATTAGCTTTATGATTCTGACCTACTTCAAAAAATGCTTTATACTTCAGTTCATTGTCATCTAACTTGAACAGATGTTGGATATTCTTAGGTAACGTCACCAACTTTGGAAGAGTGACAGTTAGAGTGCAGCCTTTTTTCTTACATCTAATTCCCAACCTAGCTCCAACAGAATCATTTCCATATTTAAAAACATGACTAGAAGATCGATTAAACCAACCGTACTCAATATTTGGAACTCTAAACTGATCACAAAATTTTATTATTTCTAATGCTATTTTACGGACTTGAGGGTTAGCATTAAGCCATTTATTAGCCGCAGGCCTTTTAGATAAATCAGGCGTTCTTCTTGATTTTTTTCCTTTTGTTAGTTTTGCCTCCTTTTTTAATTTCTTAACTTTTATTGACTCTGGTGAATCTGATATTTTTTTATCACTCATAATTCTGTTTCCTAATAATATTAAAATCAATACTTCTATTTAAGTCATTGTTGTAAATTCAAATAACAAATCCAATCTTGCGTTCTGAACCACCTTTGAGAGCATTTTGTTCTTTCAAAATTGACAGCATACTCTCTTGAGTCATACGACGTTTCGAAAACTTCATTTGCCTCTTTACAATGGCAAAATCACCCGGTGTGAGCTTTGATAACCCAAACAATTCATTTATAACGGTCTTTTTTAAAACACCTCTGCCCAGTGTCTGCCTAAACATACCTTTGCACTGTATGGGTGTTAGATAAGCTAGGTTTAACTTGAAATCAAATCGCCTAATTACTGCTTTATCTAAGTTTTTAGCGAAGTTAGTAGCTGCAAAAAGTGGGAGTTGAAATTGCTCCATCTGACATAATAATTCATTAACTAGTTGCACTTCCCAATTTGCCGTCGCTTGTTCACGGCTACATAGCAAACTATCTGCTTCATCAATAAATATTGCACTCATCTCCTGTGTAGCTTGTTTAAATAGTTGAGCGATATTTTGCTCACTTTCGCCAACCCACTTGCTTAATAAGTCAGATGCTTTGACCGAGATGAGTTTAAAATCAGCTTTTTCACATAAATAATTTACAAAGGCTGTTTTACCGGTACCCGGCGGACCAGTTAGTAAAGTTCGTGAACTCGAAAACTCTATTACAGCCTCTTCTACCTGTTCGAGAGATGCATATTCAGACTCTATATTTACCATTTTAGGATTAAACTTTTGCTCTGCTTGATAAGTCAGCTCATGAGTTGAAAAGCCGCATGCTGTTAAGGTATTTTGAATGTTCTCTTCAATACATTCACGCGCAGTGTGTGCTTTAAATCCACATAACCTAGCTACATGTACTGCTTTTGCAATATGGGCTGGCAGCAAATTTCGTTGAGCTGCTAACTTATTTATGAAGTTGTTACCCACGTTCAAGCCTTTAACATATTTGCCAATCATTTTTTCTTTGGTTGTTTTACTTAGCTCAGGTATTTCATAAACGATATTGAACCGTCTAATAACGCTTTGAGGTAAGTCTTCTAGATGATTAGTTATCCAAATACTCACCACAGGTTGATTTTCAATGTAGCTATGAAGCAACTCTTTTGAGAAACTTTTTGAAAATAAATCACGCTCAAAAATGTTTTCACACTCATCTAGTAACAGCATTGTTTTTTTACGCTTTGCTACTAGCTTACTTACTATATTAAAGTGCTCTAAGCGTAGCTCAGAGCTTGCGCTTCTACTATCAAGTTCGTTTGTTGGGTTTATTAAGTCACTACCTTTAGCTTGCACCATAAGCAACTGCGAACTACATGCTTTTGCTAAATATTGCGCCAATGAAGTTTTACCGGAACCGGGAATACCATAAAGTAAAATACTCAGTGGTTGCCCAGCGGTATTAGTTGCATTCTGAGTAGCTTTAAGTAACGTTTTTAAATCTAAGTGAGATAAATCAGTAGCGCTAAGCTCAGAAGCCTCACAGGGGGTTACTAAACTAGATAAAATATCACTTTCACTTTTTAACTTACCTTCAATCAGGCTTTTAGCAATTACGTTTGGTAATATTAAAAACTCATCTTCCCCTGCAAATATCTCCATATCCATTGAAAACATACCAGATTCAATAATTAACCCAATTTGCTTATTGAGTAGTGCATCATCAATATCAAGAACGTGAGCTATTTTTTCTGCAATAACGTTCGCGTAATCATCACGTAAATAATCAACAAGTTCGCGTAATGGCTTACTAAGCGTCATACAGCACGAGAAAATAACTAGAGGAGTAGCCGCTTTTGGAAGTCCAAACGCTTTACAAAATACATGTACATTTTTTTGTAACGTTTTAGGCATTGTGTTTATTGCTAAATGATCTATTCGTGTTATCAAATCGACAACATCTAAACCTTGTGAGTTAGCATAATTAAAGCCAGAAATGCTACATAGAGCTTTTTTAAATAGTTTATCGTGCGAAAGCTCTTCTATGTCGAATTCTTTTAATAATGCAGTAGTAAAGTGTGTCACAATACGTTTTAATAGAGGTGCTGAGTTCATACTATATACCTACCTTCTTTTAAATTAGTAAGTGTATTGTCGCTCGCTATGCTCAAAAGTTTTAACGTAAAATACCAATTGGTAACTAATTGATAATAAACAGTTATATTTAATGTAACTTCACTTTTTTATTTTTTACAATCATGTTTTAATCAAGTTTTTGTTTTTGATAGGAAAAAGTGGGCTCACATTTTTTGAAACGTTTAAACAAACTTTAAAGTGAAAGAAATGGAAATAGAAAACACAAATATAGGCTCCTTGGATAACCCTGTTTATCTGAAAAATAAGCATAAAAACTCCAAGCTTTCAAAAGAGTATATGAGCCGAGGTGAGGTATATGTTCATCGTCCCCTGTTGCAAAGATGTACAAAACATAATAACGGCGATGAATTTGCATTTGATAAAGCACCTGAGGGATACGAACATTACACATCAAATGTAATTTCTAACCCTAATTTGCAACCCCTAGATATCAAGATTGCTTTAGCTTTATTTGAAATGCTTGATTGGCGAAATAGCGACGAAGGTAAAGTTTACATATGCACAACAAAAGAACTAGACCTAGAAAGTTATGGTGATTATGGACAAGAAATTAACTTTAGTGATGGGTATGAAAGAGAAATAGTCGAAATGCCACTTACTAAGCAATTAGCAAAGCTATTTAACATTTCAATTTCTACTGATGTGTTAAATAAAGTGCTTTCCCGCTTAGATAGTTTTCACTATATCAATTGTACCCCTGTTTCAATGGCCAACTCAAAGCTTGGTAAATCGACTTCAGAATCAAAAAAAATTAAAGCCTATCTCAAGTTAATCGAAATCAACGATATGATGGATACAAAAAACTTAACAAATATATGGGTAAAAAATTAAAAAAGGACGCATTAATGGAATCAAGAAAAAGTAGTAAACATGGAGCCAAGTACAATAAAATAGGCCAAAATTTCGTAATAAAAAAGCTAAGGGAGGAAGGCATTCTAGACTCAGAATGTAAAGGTGTAGATAATGCCATTGAAGAGTTAAAGAAGAAATTAGGTTTATTATCTCAGGTATCACCTGATGAGGCATCAACAGAGATAGATAACCTTATACTAGAAGCATTTAACCTAGGTGTTCAATCTGGGTTTTCCAAAGCCCTAGATAAGTTCCAAGATGGTTCAGTTAAAACTCAGAAAGTTGCTAATGAAGATTCGTGGTACTTAAATAGTGATTCGAAGTTCTTCAAAGTCAAAGAGAGGCTTCCAAGTATTAACGATGAGTTTGATGCGACTGTTACGATTACACTATCTACACATGGCTTTGAATAACGACCTAGAAATAAAAAATTGTGCTTTAGCTAATTTATATAAATTAGCTAAATTACCATCACAAAGAAGAATAGCCTCAATGAACGAGCAAGCGATCTTCGACCATATCAAACATGCATTAGATGATGCGCCTCGCAATCAGTACACCACTGAGTTGCATCTGCAAATGATCAAATACGCAGATAGCTTAAAAGGCATGACTGCTAAAGAGTTTTGCGAAGGCGTTGGCCTTAAACCCAGCTTTGGTACTGAATTTTCTAAAATGCGTAATCTCACTCACCGTTTAAAAGCCGCAGGCTTAAACACCGACTTGCTCTAACCGCTCAGGCACAAGGATTTAAAGGAACACACATGGCAATTAAAAAGACAGAACTTTATTCATCATTATGGGCAAGCTGTGACGAACTGCGTGGCGGTATGGATGCCAGCCAGTATAAAGACTACGTGCTAACCATGCTTTTCATGAAGTACGTTAGCGATAAATACAAAGGCGACCCATACGGCATGATTGTCGTGCCAGAAGGCGCAAGCTATGACGATATGATAGCCGCCAAAAACGACAAAGAAATTGGCGATAAAATTAATAAGATCATTGCCGCCCTTGCCGAAGAAAATGACCTCAAAGGCGTAATAGACGTTGCCGACTTCAACGATGAAGACAAGCTCGGTAAAGGCAAAGAAATGGTAGATCGCCTAACCAAACTGGTTGGTATTTTCCAAGGCTTAGATTTATCTTCTAACCGTGCTGGCGGTGATGACCTATTAGGTGACGCTTACGAATATCTAATGCGTCATTTCGCGACAGAATCAGGTAAATCTAAAGGCCAATTTTATACGCCTTCGGAAGTGTCGCAAATTCTGGCGAAAGTGGTAGGCATTAAAGAAGACACACCTCAAGATGCCACCGCCTACGACCCTACTTGCGGCTCAGGTTCATTGTTATTAAAAGCCAGCGACCAAGCTGAACGTGGTTTAACCCTATACGGACAAGAAATGGATAACGCGACTAGCGCACTTGCCCGTATGAACATGATCTTACATAACAACACCACCGCTAAGATCTGGAAAGGTAATACACTTTCTGACCCACAATGGAAAGATGCCCCTAACCAATTAAAAACATTTGATTTTGCGGTTGCCAATCCTCCATTTTCAAATAAAAACTGGACCAGTGGCTTAACCCCAGAAAACGATTTATATAACCGTTTTACTTGGGGCATTCCGCCAGAGAAAAACGGTGACTACACCTTCTTGCTGCACATTATTAAAAGCCTAAAAAGCACAGGTAAAGGCGCGGTGATCTTACCGCATGGTGTATTGTTCCGTGGTAATGCTGAAGCTACTATTCGTGAAAACCTCATCAAACAAGGTTACATCAAAGGCATTATTGGTTTACCTGCCAACTTGTTCTACGGCACGGGTATTCCTGCCTGTATTATCGTGATTGATAAAGAACACGCGCAAAAAGCAGTGACGAGCTTTAACGAAGGTAATGAAACACTACCAACCGTATCAGGTCGCCCAATCTTTATGATTGATGCCAGCAAAGGCTTCATTAAAGATGGCAACAAAAACCGACTGCGTAGCCAAGACATTCATAAAATTGTTGATGTATTTAACAAAGGCTTAGAGCTTGAGCGTTACAGCCGCTTAGTGGAAATTGATGAAATTGCCGCTAACGATTACAACCTTAACATCCCGCGTTATATCGACTCATCTGAGCCAGAAGATTTACACGACTTAAGCGCTCACCTGCAAGGCGGTATTCCAAACTGTGATATTGATGCACTTGAGCATTACTGGCAGGTATTCCCTAGCATCCGTGAAAAATTATTCGAGCCAAAACGTGAAGGCTATAGCCATGCACTGGTTGAAGCTAACCAAGTTAAAAGTACCATTTTGGCTCACCAAGAATTTAAAGACTTTGCCGCCCGTAGCTTATTGCCATTTAAACAGTGGATACCTGAGGCGAAACTTAAAGAAATCAAAGTTGGAGATAATCCGAAAAACTTTATCTTTAACATTTCCGAGAATTTGCTAGATAGCTATGCCAATAGCGACCTATTGAGCAAATACGATATTTACCAAATTCTGATGGATTACTGGGCCGATACCATGCAGGACGATGTGTATGTATTGGTGCAGGACGATTGGCAAGCAGGTAACACCCATCGTGAGTTAGTTGCTGCCAAGGGCGAAAAGCTCAAAGAAACGCCAGACTTAATTATCAACAAGAAAAAGTACAAAGCCGAGATTATCCCACCTAGCTTAATCGTTGCCCGTTACTTTGCCGACCAGCAAGCGCAAGTTGATTCCCTGCAAGCCAAACAAGATGAAGCCACTCAAGCACTGGAAAGTTACCTTGAGGAACATGGCAGTGAAGATGGTTTATTAGTTGAGGCCCTCAACGATAAAGACAAAATCACCAAAGCCAGCGTTGCCGCCAGAGCAAAGCTCGCAACCGATGCTGATGAAGTTAAAGCACTGAAACAAGCAATCAAGCTGTTTAACGGTGAAGCGGCTGCGAAAAAAGCAGTGAAAGAAGCACAAGAAGCGCTCGATTTAAGCGTATTTAACCAATATCCAAAACTCACTATTGATGAAATCAAAACCCTTATTGTCGATGACAAATGGCTAGCAACACTGCAAGCCAATATAGTTGGTGAGATTGAACGTGTTACCCAACAAATGGCAAATCGGGTTAAACAACTGGAGGAACGCTACAGCACGCCACTACCAACCCTAGCGCAATCTGTTGATGACCTTAGCGATAAAGTCGCAGGCCACTTAAAAGCAATGGGCTTGGAGTTGTAAGTATGAGTGCATTAGAGCAGCATGTTCCTGATGGTTTTAGGCAATCTGAAATTGGTATTTTTCCAACTGATTGGAAAATCAACTCATTAGCTGAGGTTTCAACCAAAATTACAGATGGTACACATGACACCCCTAAGCCTATTAAGGAAGGTATCCCTTTTTTAACAGCTATTCATGTCAAAGAAAATCACATTGCTTTTGAGTCATGTTATTTTCTGCCAAAGTCTGTTCATGACGAGATTTACAAGCGTTGTAATCCAGAATATGAAGATATATTAATGGTTAATATTGGCGCAGGCACAGGCACTACAGCTCTTGTGAATGTGAAATACCCATTTAGCTTGAAAAATGTAGCTTTAATTAAACCAGACAAAAAAGTGTCGGATGGTAGATTTCTAAATCAAGTTCTGTCATTTCTTAAAGATGAAATACTTGAAAGTTTATCCGCAGGTGGAGCGCAGCCTTTTTTGTCTCTTTCTCAAATTGGTCAAATTAATGTTCCAACTCCTAGTAAAGAAGAACAAACCGCCATTGCCAATGCCTTGTCCGATGTTGATGCACTATTAACGGAATTGGAAAAGCTGATCGCGAAAAAACAAGCGATTAATACAGCCACCAAGCAGCAACTGCTGACAGGAAAAACCCGTTTACCGCAATTCGCCACTTACACCGAAGGCGAAAAGCAAGGCCAGCCAAAAGGCACAAAACCCAGCGAACTAGGCGAAATCCCTGAGGATTGGGATATCTCAACAATAGAAGGCGTTTCTATTGTCCCTATGCAAAACGGATTGTTTTATGAGCCAGCTAGGAAAGGTAAAGGTGCTCCTTTAATTAACGTGTCGGATATGTACACGAGTGCTCCAATTGATGTGGCCTCATTAGAGTTATTCAATGCATCAAAGGTCGAGTTAAAGGCTTTTAAAGTTAAAGAAGGTGATTTATTTTTTACGCGTTCATCAATTGTGCCCAGTGGCATAGCTTTTTGTAACATATTCCCAAAATCTGATGAAAACGTTGTATTTGATAGCCATTTAATAAGAGTAAGAGCTAACCCTGAAGTTGTTAACTACCAGTACTTGTATTTAAATTGTTTAGCAAAGCACTCTAGGCAGCATTTAATTGCTAATTCTAAAACAGCTACAATGACAACTATTGATCAAAAGGCGATTAACTCTTGCCCAGTACTTTTGCCAACTAAAGAAGAACAAACCGCTATCGCCACCATCCTCTCGGATATGGATAGCGAAATCCAAACCCTTGAACAGCGCTTGGCGAAGACTCGCCAAATCAAACAAGGCATGATGCAAGAGCTACTCACAGGCCGCACAAGGTTGCCAATAAGCAAGGAGGCTGTATGAACATATTAGTTGACCAAGTTCGAATTGCTGGGTTTAGAGGGATCGCTAATTTAGAAATTTCTTTACCCAGAGTGGCAGTGCTTATTGGTACTAATAACGCTGGTAAAACCTCGATCATAAAGGCTTTACAACTCGCCTTGGGCGATTATTCGCGCTCTTTAACTGAGGAAGACTTTCATATTGATGGGGAGGATCATGGCAGTGAATGTATCATTGTCGATGTCAGAATTGTCGCGACAGACGAACACGGTAATAGAGTTCAAGCATTTGAAAATGAGTGGATACTTGAATTTGAAGACATTATTCAATCTGAAGCTGACGGTCATCAATTTGTTGTTATTAGAACAAAATGTGAAAGAGACAAAATAAAAGGTGGATTTTTAACCTCTCGATTCTGGATGGAAACATGGCCCGATTTTGAAGGGTGGGCAGACGTAAAAGTGATATCTAAACGAAAAATTAGTAAGCGTTACGATGCACTGCCTTTTATTTCCATTGATGCCCAGCGCGATATCCATCAAGAATTAAGAGAGAAAACATCTTACATAGGCAAAGTACTTTCAAGTATTGAGTATGATGAGAAAGATGTTGAAGAGCTTGAAAAGATGGTTGCTGACATTAATGAAAAGGCGGTTGCTAAAAGTGAACCTTTATCTGAACTTAAAACTCACCTCGACTCATTGAGTCAGTCATTTGAAGGTAATGGGCAAACAGAAATTACGCCTTTCCCTAAAAAAATTAGAGACTTGTCTAAACGTTTTACAGTTCACTTTGGAGAACATGCTAGTAACTCTTTTTCAATGGAATACCACGGCATGGGCACACGAAGCTGGGCATCAATGCTAACGGTTAAAGCATTTACCGAGCTTTCGGCTAAAAAGCATGAGGAAGAAGTTGAACCGTTTTTTCCAATCATTGCAGCGGAAGAACCTGAAGCTCACTTGCACCCGAATGCTCAAAGAACTCTTTATCAGCAGTTAGCAGATTCTAGGGGGCAGGTCCTCGTTAGCACTCATTCGCCATTTCTTGCAGCAATGGTGAACCTTCCAGACCTTCGTTCTATGGTGAAAGTTGATGGAAAAAATTGCGTTAAGCAGCTTTCCAACGCCTTTGACCCTGAGGATCTACTGATACTTCAACGCGAAGTTATGAGATTTCGGGGGGAAGTATTATTTGCAAGAGCAATTGTACTATTTGAAGGTGTCACAGAAGAACAAATTGTTCCTGCTATGTTTGAGCACTATTTTGGCTTTTCATCCTTTGTTGCTGGCGTCACATGTATCAGTGTTGCAGGTAAAAACTATGCTCCGTTCATTAAGTTGGGGTGTAGTTTAGGGATACCTGTTTGTGTTGTTAGTGACAATGACGGCAATACCAAATCTTCTGTTGAATCGCAAATTGCTAATATTAAGAAAGATACAGGGTTAGAACTAAACGCCCAAGAATTCCAAATTTACTTCTTATCCGATGGTAATGATATTGAGGCTGAGTTGGTTAATATTCTAAAAATCAACCCAGAGTTGATTGAAGCTTTAGTTCTTTCCGAAACAAAAGGTTCAAATAACCCCAAATATGTAGAGGCGAAGCAGAAGGAGCTTTCTACACTTGATAGTGAAGCCTTGTTGGAAAAACTTAGGGGTGCTAAAGCATCTTATGCAGGTTTTCTTGCTGATGTTATTTTTAGGAATCCACAGAAAAGAGAAAAAGGAACTCTCGTACCAGATGCTTTTAAAGCGGCATTTGAGCAAGTTAAAGGTTGGATATCAGTATGATAAGTCTTTCACCAGCACAAGCGAATATTGTCAAATCTCCGATAGGTACTCCTATACAAATACTAGCGTCTGCTGGTTCAGGTAAAACAAGAGTATTGACTGAGCGAATTCGATTTATTCTGGAAAATACCAAAAAAGATAGGGTTATTGCCCTTACTTTTACTAATAAAGCTGCTGAAGAAATGCAGGAGCGTTTAGTGGAAGTGGATGACATTGAAGATCGAACTTGGATTGCTACCGTTCATTCCGTTGCACAGAGAATATTGGAGCAATATGGGCATACCATCGGCTTACCTTCTGAGTTACACATTTACGACAGAGATAAAGACCGCATGGAAGTGTTTCTGCAATCACTAAGAGATGAAGGTGTCGATATTGACACGTATCTCAACATTGAAGATTCGAGAGAGAAGAAGAACCGCCAACAAGTCATGCAAAATTATATGGATACTTTTTCCATAATAAAAAGGGAACTGTTAAGCCAAGGCGAAGCAGATGAACGCTTTGGTGTAGAAAGTGGCGTTTGGAAAATTTATCAGGATTACCAAAATGCATTGTTAGCAAGTGGTGGTATTGATTACGATGATATCCTCATCTACGCCCATAAATTACTACTAACCCAAGAGTGGATTGCTGACTTATACCGCACAAAGTACAAACATATTTGTGTGGATGAAGCGCAAGATCTTAACAAAGCTCAATACGAATTTATAAACGCGTTTTGCGGTGAAAAAATCAGAAGCATCTTAATGGTGGGTGATCCTAATCAAATGATTTATGGGTTTAATGGTTCATCTGAAAAGTATCTCTTAACGCAATTTGTTGACGATTATCAGCCCACTCAATACCAACTTACAGAAAATTATCGAAGCACCAAAGCGGTAATTAATGTTGCTAATAAAATCAAACCGCTTTCACAAACAGAACATGAAATGGCTTTAAATGGCGTGTTTCATAAGCAATCGTGTGACGACGAATATGTTGAAGCACTATGGGTCGTTAATCAAATTAATGAGTTGTTAAAGCTGGGCATACACCCAGAGATTGAAGGAAAAATATCTCTTAAGAATATGGTTGTAATAGCAAGAAACCGATTCGTATTTAAAGCTATTACTGAGAATCTTGAGCAAAAGAATATTCCTTACCACTTCAAAAAAGGTGAACGCCAAACAGAACCAACGTCGCTATTTGGCAAAGTGCTCGATTTTGCACTTCGCCTAAAACTAAACCCTAAAGACTGGGTTGATGGTAAAAAGCTATGTGTCATTCTCAAAGTAACCCCACCTAATGATTGGGGGAATGAAGACTATTTGAGTGTATGGGCAAACGATGTACTAAATTCAGAAATACTGTTTTCTAATCTTCAATCAAAGCTATTGACTCAAATACAGAATCTAGATACTGATGAGCCAAACATTCCAAAGTTTCACAAAGAATTAATGGCTGAGCTTAATATATTAGCCAACGATGAATCCTTAGAAGATAAAAAACCAGAAATTGAACGTAGCTTAGCTGAGCTTGAAGAATTTAGAAATTCTTGGACTCGCTTCAAGTCTAAGGGGCTTGGTAATTCTCTTCAAGCATTTAGAAATGCGCTTGCTTTAGGGCAATTGGCAGAAACAGCTCAGGGCGAAGGAATAACGCTTAGCACAGTTCATACGATGAAAGGGCTAGAAAAGGACATTGTATTCCTAATTGGTATGGTTGAGGGCGTTTTCCCTGACTATAGAGCCAAGACTGCACAAGAAATAGAAGAAGAGAAAAACAGCGCTTTTGTAGCAGTAACAAGAGCTAAAAGGTGGCTTTATATCACTTATCCGCAAAAAAGGACGATGCCTTGGGGTGATATTAAATTTCAGTCGCCATCTCGATTTATAAGGGATTTATAAAAATGAATATTCTAAGCAAAGCAATTTTTGAGACAAGAGCCTGATGAGCAAACAGATCGATAAGGAAATCATAACGGTAAAAGCACTATTGTCTTTGCCAAACTTGAGCATTCCGGCATATCAACGCCCTTATAAATGGTCTCAAACAAATTTGGCTGATTTGCTAAGTGATTTAAAGGTATATCGAGAGAAATCGGCATACCGATTGGGGTCAGTGGTATTTCATAAGCACATAGATAGCGACAAAGAAGCACTTGATATCGTTGATGGACAACAGCGGACATTAACCTTGTTACTTTTAGTAAAAGCCTTGTTTGAAGAGCGTCTCAATAGTTTAAAGCGGCAAGATGTTAAAGAAACTCTGATCACACTGACTGAGCCTATTAATAGTTTTTTAGCGCGACAAACCTTTAATAGTGATATTTCGCATCGAAATTTGCATCAAAACTTTATGGCGGCAAAACGTGCTGTTGCTCGCAGTGACTTTACCGAAGCTGACATCGATTTTTTATTAAACCGCTGTGAAGTTGTGACCTTTGTGCTAGATGATGTATCAGAGGCATTTCAGTTTTTTGATTCACAAAATGCCAGAGGCCGAGATTTAGACCCTCATGATTTGTTAAAAGCGTTTCACTTGCGTGAGTTTTCACAAAACGAAAGTCAACTTAAAGCTGACTCGGTACGACATTGGGAAAGCTTGGAAAGTGAGCAGTTGGCGCGACTATTTGCCAACTACTTGTTCCGTATTCGCAACTGGGCACAAGGTAAATCGGCGCAGTATTTTAATAAATCAAAAGTAGGTTTATTTAAGGGCGTAAATCTCGATCAAGTTGGACTTTACCCCTATGTAGAACCGCTTCGCATAGCTCACCACTTTGTTGATAACTATAACGGGCAGTATCAGCGCCATATTGATCACCAAAATATGCGTTTTCCTTTCCATTTAGATCAGATGATCATAAATGGTAGACGCTTTTTTGAAATGACCAGCCATTATCAACATAAGATTAATGAGATAGTCAGCGATGAGCGAAGTGGCAAATCAAAGGCTAAGAATAGTGAAGATAAAAGCCAAACTATTCGCATATTGGATCACGAATTAGAACCATTAGCCAGTAATATTCTACATACTCTAAATACTTATCGTTCTCGAACCCGCACCGGAGATGGTTATATACGTACTCTCTTTGATTGTGCGGTGATTTTTTATCTAGATAAGTTTGGCGCACATCAGCTTTCGCAAGCGATAGAGAAGCTGTTTATTTGGGCATATAGCTGCCGATTACAAATGCAAGTCGTGGGTGTAGAGCGCATGGATAAACACGCTCTTACACAAAATGTATTTGAACGTATAAAACAAGCGGTGCAGCCAAGTGATGTTTTAAATTGGCCGTTAGGCACATTGAAAGCATCTGATTGTAAGGGAACCAAGCTGAGTGAGATCACAAAGCTGTTTAAGGACATGAAGTACTATGAGTAATACGCAAGCACCATACCTGCAATACAATGATGGAACTGCAAGTAAAGCAATCACCAGCTTTAGCGTTAAAGCATTACTTTGTGATACAAGCCGCTATTTAGTCCCAATGTACCAACGTAACTATGCGTGGGGTGAAGGTGAAATCAACCAGTTAATCCAAGATGTATTGGACTATCAGAAAAGCAAGCCTGAGCAAACCTACTACATTGGCACGTTAGTCGTGTTTGCACGTAAAGATGGCAGCTTTGAAGTGATTGATGGGCAGCAACGTTTTACCACGCTCACTTTATTAGCTTTTGCTCTTAAACGCTTATCTTCTACAAACAAATCGACGGTTGATATGGGCTGGTACAATGCACCCAACCTCAATTTTGAAAGCAGACAAAAATCATCAATAACCTTTGAGAGATTGTTTCATCGTGATGCTATAAAGCATTTAATAACGGATGAATATAATCAAGATCTCATAAATGGCTATACATTGCTTGAAAAAGGTTTATTGGCTCTAGGTGACAAGCTTGAAGGTTTCTGCGAATACCTGTTTAAAAAAGTAGAAATAGCGCGTGTATCAGTACCTAAGGATACTGACTTAAATCATTATTTTGAGGTAATGAATAATCGTGGTGAGCAGCTAGAGAAGCACGAAGTAGTCAAAGCAAGATTAATGTCGGTACTAAATGAAATTACTGACACCGATGAGCGCGAACAGAGCATACAGCTACTCAGTAAAGTATGGGACGCAACAGCGAATATGGAGCGTTACGTTCAATATGGCTTTAGTCCAGAAGAAAGACACCTTATTTTTGGTAAAGACGATTGGGGGCAATATACACCAAGGTGCTACGCTGATTTAGCTGCAAGTATTGGCGAGGCAATCACTCAAAAGAACGAATGCACTCAAACTATATCGCTGACGCTCAATGAGATCTTAGCAAAGCCACCTCAGTCCTCTTCTAGCGCAGATATCACGCTAACACCAGAGCGCTTTAATAGCGTGATTAATTTTTCTAACTTCTTACTACATGTATTGAGAGTGTTAACAAAGCAGGATATCGCATTAGACGATAAGCGTTTGCTAGAACAATTTGATGCCTATGTAAAAGACAATAGCAATGACAAAGTTAATGCTGTTAAAGAATTTGTATTTGCATTACTTAAGTGCAAATACCTTTTCGACCAGTACATCATTAAACGTGAATTCAGTGATGGCAAAGATAAGTGGAGCTTGAAGAAGCTGCATTTTTACAATAAAGAAAGCCAAAGTTATATCAATACATTTAATGATAATGATGACTTAGAAAGCGAAGATGGGTTTGAAGGTAATAATCGTCAGATCTTAATGTTGTTAAGTGCAATGCATGTTTCCACTCCGACACTGGTTTATAAACACTGGTTAAATGGTGCGTTGTTCCATTTATTCAATATGGATGGAATTACGCCTCGCCTGTATTTACAAAAACTCGAAAACTTAGCTCGCCAATTTGTATATGGACGCTTTTTAAGTGAATCGCCTTCTGATTACTATCAAATGATTTATCAAAACGAGAGATATTTAGCATTTGATTTAAGTAACCAGAGCGCTATGGCGAGGCTGCATTATGGCGTGATTGAAAACAACCTAGTGTTTAACTATCTCGATTATTTGTTGTGGTGTGATAGCGTTCAAAACAAAAAAGATGATGTAATTACTCAGTTTGAATTTACTTTCCGAAGCTCTGTTGAACACTTTTATCCTCAACATCCCCTTGATGGGCACCGTGTATTAGCCGATGCTGACTTACATCGATTTGGTAATTTGTGTCTGATAAGTCACAGTAAAAATTCAAAATTAAGTAACTTACAACCAACGGCTAAGCGCGATCATTTTAAAGCCGCCATTGCCGATAAAAGCATCGATACCCTAAAACTGTATGAAATGATTAAGCTGATGAATGCTGCTAACGAGTGGACTGAAACTCAAATAGTCGAGCATGAACAAAGCATGTTAACGGTATTCGTTAACGACTCGAAAAAGGAATTAGACAATGAGTAATGTCGGTCAATTAGAACGAAAAACCCAAAACCGAGTGGTTAAGTTTTTTAAAGAACAGCTTAATTATAACTACTTAGGTAATTGGGAATGCCGTGAAGCTAACAGTAATATTGAAAAAGACCTACTCACTAAATGGCTAAAAGGTCGTGGAACTTCAGATGCTCTGATTACACGTACATTACGCCAACTTGATACTGCCGCAGCTCTCGGTGAAGGTAAAAAGCTCTTTGATGCTAACAAAGATGTTTATCGCCTTTTACGTTATGGTGTAAAAGAAAAAGAAGGGGCTGGTGAACAAAACCAAACAGTTTGGCTAATTGATTGGAAAAATCCAGAAGCTAACGATTTTGCCATTGCTGAAGAAGTTACCGTAAAAGGTGAGCTGAAAAAGCGCCCTGATATCGTGATTTATGTGAATGGCATCGCGCTTGGTGTAATTGAATTAAAACGCTCTTCAGTATCTGTCAGCGAAGGTATTCGCCAAAACTTAGACAATCAAAAGAAAGCGTTTATTCGTAATTTCTTCACCACCATGCAGCTTGTTATGGCTGGTAACGATACCCAAGGCATTCGCTACGGCACCATTGAAACGTCTGAAAAATATTACCTTGAATGGAAAGAATGTAGCGGTAAGGAAAACCCCAAGCCACTTCCAACAGAAGACATTACAACAGAGAACTTACTCGACACTCATATCGCGCAATTGTGCGATAAAAAGCGGTTCCTGCAACTCATTCATGACTTTATTGTGTTTGACGCTGGAGTAAAGAAAACATGCCGACACAACCAATACTTCGGCATCCAAGCGGCACAGAAACACGTTAAAACGCACGATGATGGCATTATCTGGCACACGCAGGGTTCTGGTAAAAGCTTAACTATGGTTTGGCTTGCCAAGTGGATACGTGAAAATGTGACAGATTCACGGGTGCTAATTGTTACTGACCGAACCGAATTAGACGAGCAAATAGAAAAAGTATTCTCTGGTGTTGATGAAGAGATCTATCGCACCAAAAGCGGACGGGATTTGGTTGCCACACTCAATCAACCCAACCCGTGGTTATTCTGCTCACTGGTACATAAGTTTGGTCGAAATGGCGAAACAGTTACCGAAGAAGACGATGATGAAGCAACAAAAGACTACCTTGAAGCATTGACCAAAAACCTACCAAGTGATTTTGCCGCAAAAGGCAACTTGTTTGTGTTTGTTGATGAATGTCATCGAACTCAATCGGGCAAGCTACATGAAGCAATGAAGGCTATCTTACCCGAAGCCATGTTCATCGGTTTTACGGGTACACCATTGATGAAAAAGGACAAGAAGAAGTCCTTAGAAGTCTTCGGTCCATACATTCACACGTACAAATTTGATGAAGCCGTAAGTGACGGTGTGGTACTCGATCTGCGTTATGAAGCAAGAGATATTGATCAACACTTAACTTCAGAGAAAAAAGTAGATCAATGGTTTGAAGCTAAAACCAAAGGCTTATCTAACCTTGCTAAGATTCAGCTCAAACAAAAATGGGGCACGATGCAAAAAGTGCTCTCCAGCAAATCTCGATTAGAAAAAATCGTTAGCGATATTTTGATGGATATGGAAATCAAACCTGCGCTGATGTCTGGTAGAGGTAACGCTATGCTTGTGTGCGCTAGCGTCCATCAAGCCTGTGTTGTTTATGATTTATTTAGTAAGACCGACCTTGCAGGAAAGTGTGCAGTAGTAACCAGTTATCAGCCAGTTGCAGGCGCTATAAAAGGCGAAGAATCTGGTGAGGGTTTAACTGAAAAGCTGTTTAAGTATGACATCTATCGCAAGATGTTAGCTGAGTACTTTGAGCAAAGCGAAGAAGAAGCCGCTAAGCGTGTTGAAGAGTTCGAAAAAGCCGTTAAGAAACGTTTTATTGAAGAACCGGGTCAAATGCGCCTGCTGATAGTTGTAGATAAGCTGCTCACTGGCTTCGATGCGCCTTCTGCCACTTACCTTTATATCGACAAGAAGATGGCTGACCACAACCTTTTTCAAGCAATCTGCCGTGTAAACCGTCTAGACGGTGAAGATAAAGACTACGGTTACATCATTGACTATAAAGACTTGTTCCGTTCACTTGATAAAGCCATTAAAGATTACACAGCCGAGGCATTTGATGGTTACGATGCTGACGATGTTAAAGGGCTTTTAAAAGATCGCTTACAAGAATCTCGTGCTGATATAGATAATGCGCTGGAAGCGGTACGAGCGTTATGTGAGCCAGTGAAAGCACCTAGAGATACTAAAGATTTTATTCATTATTTTTGTGGTGAATCAGGTGTTGAGCCTAAAGATGAAGGTGAGCGCACTGAAAAAGAAGCTCTGCGTTTAGCTTTATATCAATCGGTCGCCAAGCTAATCCGAGCTTACACCAACCTTGCAAATGAAATGGAGCAAGCTGGTTACACCTTTGAAGAAGGTGAAAATATAAAGAAAGAAGTCGCATACTTTGAAAAGGTTCGTGATGAGGTAAAGCTTTCCAGTGGCGATCTACTCGAAATGAAACGTTTTGAGCCTGCGATGCGTCATCTATTGGATATGTATATTCGAGCTGATGACAGCGAATTATTGATGGACTTTGAAGAGTTAGGCTTGATTGCTCTCGTGGTAAACAACAACGGTAAAGGTTTAGAAGATTTACCTGAAGGCTTGCGTGACAATGAAGACGCAATGGCAGAAGCCATTGAAAATAACGTCAGAAAAACCATCGTTGATGAAAATCCAGTAAACCCTAAATACTTTGACAGCATGGCAACGTTGCTCGATGAAATCATTAAGCAGCGAAGAGAGCAAGCTATCAGCTATCAAGAATATTTAGAGCAGATTAAAGCTCTTGCTAAGAAAGTGGTTAATCCGACTGAAAATAGCAATCAAAGCTACCCCACTTCTGTTGATACGCCAGCCAAACAAGCAATTTATGATAACTTCGGTAATGATGAAGTACTTACAACTAAAATTGATACCGCTGTTCGCTACACTAAAAAAGCCGATTGGCTTGGTGATCGATTTAAAGAACGTGAGATAGCCAACGCAGTGCGACAAGAAGCGGCTGGTTATAACATCAATATTGTTGATGTCATGGAGCTAATTAAAGCTCAGAAGGAATATCATTAGTGCGCCATACTAAAAGCAATGCTCAGAGCGTTGAAGTAGTTCGCATTGGTGACATTGATGTAGAGCTAAATCGCAGAGCCATTAAAAACATTCACTTAAGCGTGCTACCGCCAAACGGCAAAGTACGATTGTCTATCCCCAAAGATACAAGTGAACAAAAGATTCGGCTGGCAATCGTAAACAAACTTGCGTGGATTAAGAAACAGCAAGCTGACTTTGCAGGCCAAGAACGCCAATCAATTCGTGAAATGGTTAATGGAGAGTGCCACTATTTATGGGGTAAAAAATACCGCTTAAAGCTTGTTGAAGCGCAAGGGAAATATGCGGTTACTGCAAAAGGCAACGGTAATTTAGTTTTATCTGTTGCAGAAAATACGTCAACCGACAATAAACTCAAACTACTTAACCGTTTCTATCGTGATGAAATGCAGCGCTCACTTGAGAAATTATTACCTCAATGGGAAAACAAACTAAGTGTAAACGCTGGTTCTATCAACATCAAAAAGATGAAAACCAAATGGGGAAGCTGCAATATTCAAGCTAAGCGTATATGGTTAAACCTAGAACTAGCTAAGAAACCTCCAGAGTGCATGGAGTTCATACTTGCCCACGAATTAGTTCATTTACTAGAGCGCCACCACAATGACAGATTCCGCTCTATCATGGACAAACATATGCCTAACTGGCGTGAGCGCAGAAACCTACTTAATAGCTTGCCTCTGGCTTATGAAGACTGGAGTTATTAATTTAAACTATAGTTTTTAAAGGAATTAAGAAATGGATACAAAGTTAATCATTGAAGATCATGTTGTTCCCCAGCTATTTACGACAGCAATAGAGGCTTATGAGTTTGAACACAAAACACATAAAAAAGGTAAGTCAAATTCTAAGCTGGAAACATTTGGATTGTTATGGGGTTACTCAATACCACAAAAGGGTGATTTACCTTCGCGAATCGTTTCTACATTGGCGACGGTTGAAACCTCAGCTCTAAGGCATCAAGAATGGGTTGAGCCAAATTTAGAGTCATTATTGACTAAAAAAATCTTTTTCGAAAAGTATTATCCAAATGTCGAGCTTATAGGGACTTTTCATTCGCATCCATATGCTAATTTAGACGAAGTCCAAGAGCTCAAGGGTTGGAGAGCATCTGATGGTGATGAAGAGTTTTGGCCATGGTTACATGAGTTTCTTTGTCCAGAACAAGATCAGATGGCTCACTTAGTTGTGACTGTTTCTAGTCTCAATAGTAAGGGCTGGGCATACCCCTCTCGTTTAAAAGGCTCAGAGAATAAACGAGGTTATGTATTAAGTGCTGAGTACCGAAAATTATGGTTAAATTCATACCTAACGACTTCGAATGAAAACAAAGATGATGGACAGAAATTTAAATTTTCCAAAAATTTAACAATGGATATTCCTTCATTGGAAAATAGATTTTGGGATTAGTTTTAAACTAATTGGATTATTCATAGCTTGCGTAATTGTGGCGTTTAGGTATTTTATGGCGGCGTATGCGAATTATTTAATACATATGTAGACTAAGTGGTGGTGATACTTTATTTTGCGAAGCTGTAGAAGGTAAATCAGCCCTTACATTAAGTAAGTATCATAAGCAATTTCTCAGTTACTCTGAAATCGATATAGCACTTAACCTAATATATGTTTTTATGTGACTCGATACATTTCATTTCGTTAATGGTAATTCTAATTCAAAAAAATTCTCTGCTAAACTTAAATCAAAGCGTGAATTTTTAAGCGGGTGTCAAATGAGAGGAAGTCAGTTAAAGTTATCAAGTAATCCAGACCTTATTGACCTAATTTCATGTGGAGAACTTACATCTCATTCCGACCCGTTGTCAGAAATAAGGCTTGTAAAAAATGGAATGAAAGCATCCGGGGTGTATGCGTTTGCTAATGCAATGGGTTGGAATATGACAACAATAGCACAAGCAATAGGTACAACATCAATGATGTTATCTCGAAGTAAAGCTAAATTATTAAGCTCACATACTAGCGAAAATGCGCTTGAAGTTGCAAGACTAAGTATGATCGGGATTGATTACTTCGGAAGCATAGATATCTGGAATGCGTGGCTAAACAATGCTCACATTAAACTTGATGGTCGAGAACCTCGAACCATGTTGAACTCAATTCGTGGGCGTGAGCTAATAAAAAGTGTTATTAAGCAGCTCCAGTTTGGGTTCACGGCATGATGACTGTTTAGCTTAGCTTTATCAAATATTTTCACTTCATTTTGAGTTTAGTCATAGTTGATGGCGGGAACATCTAACCTTCGGTTGAATAGGGTGTAAAGTACGTCCTATCGCGACACTATCTTTCATTTTCTTTTCTGATTATTTAATGCAATCGCGCTTTATTCGATGTATTGAGTTTCTGCTCACATCTTTACTCATCATATTGAGCACTAACTTTCACAGCTTAACTTGCCATCTTCTACTTAGATTTTCATTTCATAAAAATAACACCGCTTATAGCGATGAGCTATTTGAAATTTCGGGTGTGGGGTTTTTATATTTATAACATAAAAAGATAGTTTATTTTACAGTGGGTTATGTTTTAAATTTATCTTTTTATGGTGTTAATTGTTTTTTTCTCTTAAAGGTTGTGAAAATAAATGTTTATTTGCTTGATTTTGTGATTTTAGCCGCTACTTTAAAAAAAGAGATTGAATTTTAGAGTGAGAGTTAGCGTTATGAATGAACATTCAAATCACAGCAATATTGATAGTGTATATAACAAAGAAAGTATGCGACGTCGTCTTGAACGTTTTAGTCGTTTCAACATAAGTGGCTTGTGTCCTACGCTAAAAGATACACAGCCACACTTTTTCGAATCGTTCAACGAGTCACATTTTGCATTGATGTTTGAGTTTGATCAAACGATAAAATCTGTTCGAACCCAGCCATTTTCAATCAGTTATACAGATGAAAAAAAGAAGCGGTTGTATACACCTGATTTTTCTTTAAGTTATTATAATAAAAGAATTTGTGTGGTCGAAGTGAAGCACTCAAAAGCGATTGATGAAAAGACAAAACGCATTCATGTTTTGATTGAGAAGGCGTTCGAAAAGTTGGGCTTTGAGTTTGCTGTGATGACGGAAAAAGACCTACCATCTAGACGCGCGCTCTCAAACATGAAGATGATATTTCGCAATGCTCTTTCAATGAAAGTTGTGAATGATGAGCATGTAAACACACTGCTTGATGTCTTGCCTCCTGAACTGACTCTACAGAAAGCAAACGCGATTTGTGATGCTCTGAACTTAAATAGAAATCTGATTTGTCATTTTATTTTGAAAGATTATTTGAAAATGGATGTTTCATGCGATATCTGTGATGAAACTGCTTTAATTAACAATCTTCATGGGTTAGTGCAATGAGTGGTGTAGTTAAAATAGGCATGAAGTTTCAAATGGATAGCAGCTCTTATATGGTACGTTCGATAGTGCGGGAGCACTTCGATAATACGATTTTTTACTCATTGTTTGATGAGGATAGTCAGAAAATGAATAATGCAAGAGTTGAGTGTATGACACAATCTGAGTTTCATAAAAAACTCATAGATAGCCAAGCGCTTCTGTATGAGCGCGCTTCTGACATACCGATGCAACAATTGCTGACAGAAAATCAATTAAATCAGATGGAACTGTGGCAAGCGTTTTTTGATTTGCATTTCGAGAAACACAGTAAAAATTTTACAGCAAAGCATAATGTTGATGAAACCATCGCAGCTTTCGACTGGCAAAGTTACAACTCAAGAAAATACTCGCGTAGCACGTGTCAAGCGAAGATAAAAGCGTATCGCGATTCCGGAAATGATATACGTTCAGTAATCGGTTATGGCTATCATGAAAAGAAAAACTCAAAGCGACTGACGGCTGCGACAGAAGATTTAATTTACGAGTATTTTTGTGATTATTATCTTGTTAGAAGCGATGCAACTTCAAAATCTGTACATGCAATAGCAGATATGTTGAGAGCCAAGATACGCGAGCTTAGTAAATCAAAGCCAGCGTGTTATCCAGTCATACCGTGTGTCGACACTATATATCGTCGTTTTCGCGAAACGCTTGCATTATTGACGACACAAAAGACATTAAGCAAAGCTGAAGCGAGAAAACTGCGTTATAAACTAGGTCGTGAGTTTGTGCCAGAAGACCCCTTGGAACGGGTGGAGATGGATGCGGTTTATATTAACCTTGGTTTAAACAACGAGGCGAATAAGTTTTTGGGTACAATCGTAATGATGATTGCGATTGATACTTGCACACGTTGCCCACTTGGCTATTCAATTTGTGTCGGTAAAAACGCATCTGAGTCTGCTGATTTAGCTATCGAATGTTTAAAAAGTGTTGTGACCCCCAAAGATAACCCGCTCTGGCCGTGTTTTGGTGTACCAGTGAGGCTTGTGACTGATGCGACGACCGCAACAAAAGGCAATATGTACAAGTCGCTTGCTTTGCAACTCGGTGCGAACCCAGTCGTCACACGCACGGGCGAAGGCTGGAGTAAGCCATTTATTGAAAGCTTCTTTCGCACATTACGACGTGAGTTTTTAAGTAAACTGCCGGGCTATTTAGGCTCAAAAACGCGTATAAATAATCGTCATTTAGAAGCGACAGAAGATGCTGAACTTCATGCATCAATGACGCTTGAAGAGTTCGTCGCAGCGTTTGAAGATTACATCACAAATGTCTACATGCAATCAGCTCACAGTGGACTTAAAAATCGTGCGCCGCTTGATGTGTGGACGAATGCAATCAGTAAAAATCCACTGCTGCAAACAGTGCCTGCGGCAGTCACTGAGTTATCTGAATTTCGCGGCTGCTATCGTGCGAAGTGTACATTATATGGAAATGGCTCAATTAAGCTTAAAAATGAGCAATATGTAAGTGATGAGCTGAAAGCCTTGAGTTTGGCTGGTGTTAAAAGTGTTGAATGTTTTTACAGTGATATTGATACAAGCAGTGTTGTTGTGAAGCATAAAAACGACACATTTATCGTGCCACTGCGCGAGATGAATCATCATACTGAGGTTGGTGTTCAACAAGTTGAGCTTGATGCTGCTCGTAACGCGCAATTCAGTGAATGTGATGTTGTTGAGCGTAAGCATTATGAGTATAAGTATGGCAGCAAGCTGGGTTTGCCTAATTTCAAAAAAGCCAAGCAAAAGCAAGCTGAAAAGCGTGAGATTGAAACAGGTCGCAAACAGCCAGCTCGGACAAAATACAATAACGATAAATCAATTGATGTTGATTCTATTGATGCGCGCGAGCAAATTTTAAACTCGCTAAATGCGCAAGTTGCTGCCGAAGAAGATATCGACACTGGTGCAACTTTTGATGATTTTGAGCCGGGCGGTGAGCTATGAGTTGTTTAAAAAGCAAAGCTGAATTGTTATACAGTAAAACATTTGATTGCGTGAATAATCGTCAAGAGCTTGCTGATTTGCTTGAAGAATCACAGCAGACTTTAAGTCTAGGGGTCGGTAGTTGTTGCGTGATTGTTGGTGACTCAGGAAGTGGCAAAACAACGTTACTCAAAACTTTTATAAAGCGATTCAATGAAAAGCACAGCACAGACGTCAATGAAAGCAAGTCAATAAAAGCATGTTATATTCGCTCGCCATCAAATATGAGCCCGTTAGATTTGTATCGCGCCATATTGAAAGGTATGAACGAACCCGGTGCCGCACAAGGCTCTGAAGTTGAGCTTCGTCGACGTATCGCGCAGCAAGTTAAGAACAAGCGTTATCGTGTTCTTGTGTTTGATGAGTTTCAGCAAGTCGTTGAAAAAGTGGGTGTGAAATCGGCGCGTCAAATTGCTGATTACCTTAAAGAATTAGTTGATGAATTAGGGTTGTTTCTTGTGTTTGCAGGCACTTCAAAAGTCATGAATATACTTGAAATTAATGAACAATTCGCATCACGATGTTCACTCATAATTGAGAAGAAACTGCTTTCAGTCTCGACAAGAAAAAATTATGTTCACTTTGTGAAATATCTAATAACGCTGAATGAACATTTGAAGTTTTCTCAAATTGACTTCACAAATCCCGAAATCAGCTTACCAATTTTTACTATGACAAAAGGTGATTTGCGTCAACTGAGTATGCTCATACGAAAAGCAATTTTTCATGCATGTGACAAAAATAGAGATGAAGTTCTCGTGAAAGATTTTGCTGCTGTGTTTAGTTCAATTAGTGCGTCAAAGAAGAATCAAGCAAACCCCTTTTCTAAAAAGTTCTCTTTGCTAAAAGCAGAACTTGGAGTTAATTATGAGCTCTAATAATTTTATATCGCCATTCTCGGCATGCGCTGTCATTGCTCGCTTTTATGGATTTGCAACAGTTAAAAAGTTGATGCTATCTAATGCTATTCAGACACCAACGCGATTTGAACTTTATGTGCACTCTCACTTTGAAAAGTTACTTGAAAATGAGCAGATTAAACATGATATTGAGCAATATAAATTATTAGACTGTACTCAAGTACTCGAAAAAGGGGGCACAATAAATGACTCTGATCATATTAAGATTTGTCCTCACTGCTATCAAGAAACTGGGGTTCAACTTTATCAATGGCAGCATATTGAAGTGACAAGTTGTCGGGTACATGAATGTGCGCTAGTAAATGTTAAAAACCTGCCTCTTTATGACTTACAAGAGTCATGTAATTTATTGAGCTTTGAGCGATACATGCTGTCTTTGAGTGAGACTGAAAGCTCAGAGTTTGCTGAAAAGTTGCTAGATTTCTCAAGCCTTTTATTTAGACCCTTTGACTTCATTCAAGCAAAAATTAAATTTCAAAAATTTAGCGTTCAGCAAATCAGGTTTTTATTTGATGACGCGTTTAAGGTTTTATCTTGCGCATCTGTTTCAGACATCTGGAAGCATTTATTATTAATGCACAGAGCGCAGTTTGAGAAATGTGGTGAGTTAGTCATGCATCATCGATTTGATGAGATTGCTAACTCAATCTACTCAATTCAACATGAGTATAACTATTTAAAATCGACTGAAGAGTTTGAAGCAAAGACACTTTTATTAAAATATCATGGTGCTCAGATAGACAAGTCTTTATATGTTTCTACTCATCGCTTTGATAGTACATTCGATTCACAAAGTTTTTCTTTCCAGATAGACGGGGCAGCCCTTTCAGAATTTTTAGGTATCAATATGAAGTCACTTTCTCATGTTGCTAAGCAAAACATGTTTGATGCAATCTATCTTTGTAAGCAACAAGATAAGTCATTTTATGACATGAGAAAAGTTGCAGAAGCTTTATCGAAATCATTTGAGCTAGTTTCTGAATGTGATGATAAATTCTTGAAAGTAAGTGATGTGCCGAAGGGCATCTATGATTTGTTTGATTTATCGAGAGATGAGCTTGTTAGTTGTGTATTAAATAGTCATGTTGATGGTCTATATAAAATCAATACAAGCATTGAGCGTGTTAATCATTTATATGTAAGTGAAAAAGGGTTAAAGCAATTATTGAAAGAAAAGTGGAAAGCAATAGATGATGTGAATAAGTATGACGCTATTCGTATGTTGAAAATAAATGCTGATGTTTTAGATACACTGATTGAAAATGAGTATCTAAAACTAACAACGAAAAACAGTGTACAAATAGATGCAGATAGCATACGTGAATTTGTTTCTAACTACCTAATATTAAATAGAAAAGCTAATTTTGAAAAAGCGAGAACGTGCGAGAAACGCATTACTGGGTGCTGTAACGTGCAGCCAATTTTTCAAATTTATATGGATCCAAACAGAACAGATTTTGTTTTGTACGACAAAGCACATCTTAATGATTGTTGTATGCAAAAATTACAATCACGATTTACGCACTTCAGTAAATCAAACATAGATTTATCAAAAGACGTCATCATTTTTAGAAACAAACGACGTCATTAGCTAGAGTTTTTAGTCGACTTGTTTAGTTTCGCTTAGCTGTCTTGATTTGACAAAAAGTTGAAATCACACTAATAATAGGCCGAGAGCATTTAATGCCCTCGGCCTTTTTTTCGTTTGGATTTTGCTCAAAATATTAATGGCAAATTTATTCCAGCGATTAATCGTGAAAAATAACAAATTCTAGCGTTTAATCAGAAACTTGAAGCTATACAAATCAGAAAGTACTCTTAAATTTTCCCGCCATTTCTGTAGCTTAATTCCAGCCTTGGATCAGAAAGAACAAAGTTGTACTTTCTAGAACGAGTAGCAAGACTAATTTCAATTTGCTCAATTATTTGTAGTATTAATAGTCATATTGATTAAGCTACGGGTTTGATAATTATTCTTTACTTTCAATAGAGTAAATAACAAAGGTATTAGAATAATGTTCGGGTTTTAATGATACATATTTATAGTGCCTAAGTGTTCCTTTGTCATCTAGCACAGACTTTTCTCCTTCCCGAATTCTCTTTACTTCATAGTCTTGCCACATTTGGCAAAACAACTCACTACGAGATTTAAGATCGTCTAAGACGGCTTTAAAGGCTGATTTGTCTGTAGCTAAAGCAAAGTAAGAGCGGAATGAGGCAATGGTGTTTTTTGCTGCCTGCTCCCATTGAGGAATACGTCGCTTATACTCATCATTTAAGAACATAAGCTTTAATGAGTTTCTATCAGCTTTAGGAAGGGTAGACCAATCGAATATCTTTTTGGAAGCCGCCTCATTCCAGTACTCTATATCCATATTTTCTCTGCGAATAAATGCAGGATTCGGTTCAAGTGCACGAATTAGCGCTTTTAATTCTTCCGACACTTCCTCTTGCTCTTCTAGAGCAGGTTTATTCCCGAAAACAATCGCGTTTAAATACTCTTGTTCATCGTTAGTTAGTTTTAATACTGTGCCAATGCGATTAATAGCTGCACGCGATATACTGATTTCTCGTCCTTGCTCTAACCAAGTGTACCAACTGACACTTATAGCAGCCAATTGCGCGACTTCCTCTCGACGAAGCCCTTTTACACGCCTTCTTCCACTGGTAAAACCATAATCTTCAGGGTTTATTTTTGCACGGTGTTTGGTAAGGAAGGTTTTTAAGTTTTCGTGTTTAGTCGTCATAAAATGTTTAGCCTATGACTATTTATCACAGTATAAATGCCCATATTTTACGCTTATCTTGACTGCTATATAGTGCCACCATCTTACACCTTCCACTGCTTTTGAGCTAGTTAGGTCCTTACAATTCAATGAGTCAGAGGTGGATCAATGTCTCAAGAAAATGTTTATTCGGCATCTCCAAATTACTGGAAACCTATCTTATTTGTTGCAGCACCATGGGTATTTGTTTTTTTATGGAGTACAGGGTTTGTTGGCGCAAAATTTTCGCTTCAATATAGTGGTCCATTTCACTTACTGTTTTTTAGAGGGCTATTTTCATGTGTTATTTTTTTATTTTTATCGGTTGTGCTAAAGGTTAAGTTTCCTTCATTGAAGAGCGTTAAACAGCAATTAATAGTAGGGCTTTTTCTGCAAACCTTTTTTCTAGGTGGCTGTTTTTTCGCAATTAACAAAGGGCTTCCTGCATCAGTTGTGGCATTAATTACGGGTTTACAACCAGTGTTAACGGCGGTGCTGGCATCAATAATACAAAGCAAGCAGTTAAAGAAGTTGCAATGGCTAGGGATTGTAGTCGGGTTTTTAGGTGTTTTTCTTGTGCTTTCGCCAACTAAATTAGGAGGTGAATTAAGTTTAATTGGTCTACTTGCAGCATTTTTTGGTTTAACAGGTGTGACGGTTGGTGCAATGTATCAAAAGAAAGCGGTAAGTGATGGGCATATTTTTGCATCTACTTTCTTTCAATATATTCCCCTTGCTGTCGTGATGGGAGTGGTGTCATTTTTATACGAGCCAAACACACCGACTTGGAACGCACCTTTTATTATTAGTATATTGTGGCTTGTGGTTGGTGTGTCTGTAACGGCCATATTGTTGCTTATGTTTATGATAAAAAATGGAGAATCGACAAAGGTAGCATCCTATTTTTATTTAGTACCAGTACTCACAGCTGTCGAAGCATGGATTTTATTTGATGAAAAAATCAGTTTTGCAATGTTGTTAGGTATGGGCTTATCAATAATAGGGTTACTGCTTGTACACAGAAAGTAGCGACCAAGCTATGGCTCTCCTCTTAAATGGTCAAATAAAACTTTAGATAGCGCACCAATTTGTGCACCTTTTTTAATACAAAGAGTTAAGTTTCTTTTTGACCATTTTTCATCCACTTCTATGATTTTTATATCTAAAGAGCGCCAGCAGCCTATTGAATCATATGGCAATAAAGCAATGCCCACACCAGAACCAACCATTCTACATACAGCATCAAAACTTTTAACTTGCGCTCGAATATTTAGATGGCAATTTAGGCCTGCGGCTTTATTCATCATAAAAGTATGGATTGCAGAACCTTCGTTCAAGATAACAAATGGAAAACTGACAGCTTGAGAAAACTGTATTTTGCTAAATTTAGCAAGAGAATGCTCGCTTGGAACAATGATGACCAATCGATCTTTCTTATAAGGATAAAACTCCACATTATCATAAAGGCCATTTTCAGCGACGATCCCTAACTCAACTTCTCCTTGTGCTACGGCTGTAATTATTTCTTCGCTTGTGTGTTCTTCTAAAGCAACTCTAACACCCTGATTATTTTCTAAAAAGGTCCCAAGATCTTCTGGCAAGTATGTATGAATAGCATTGGTGTTTGCCCATAATTTTACTTGCGATAATGCACCTTTAGTAAAAGGAGCAATATCAGATTGCATTTGCTCTAACGTAGCTAATGTTCTTTTGGCATATCGAAGAACGATTTCACCTGCTTTTGTAGCAGACACACCTCTTGGTTGACGCTCCAATAATTGAGTACCTAAATTATCTTCGAGTAGTTTAATTCGATGGCTCGCTGATGATGGTGCCAAGAATACTTGCTTAGCTCCTTGAGTTAAGTTCTTTTGTTCTACCACAGCGATAAATAGTTTTAAGTCAGTAAGATCAAATTTCATTCTAAGTTACCATTCGTTATTAACGAACTTTTATTGGTTAATTAGCAATTCTAATGTTGAGCAGTTATGTGGCATTGTAGCGTCACTTTTTACAATGAAAAAGAAGCTCTGTGGGTTTTAATCGTTTAACAATCAATGAAATCGGTATTATCTTAGCGGTTCTTTCTGCTGCAGGTTTTTCTCTAAAGGCAATATTTGTAAAACAAGCTTACTTAATTGCTAATGTTGAACCTATTACTCTTCTTAGTTTACGAATGCTTTTTTCATTCCCTTTATTTATTCTTATTGGCTATTCAAGCTTAAAAACAGGCTTTTCATTGACCAATAAAGAAGTTCTTTTACTTATTTTGCTCGGTGTTGCCGGCTATTACGGCGCATCAATTTTGGATTTTATGGGCCTAGAGTATATTTCAGCAGGATTAGAGCGCATTATTTTATTCTCATATCCCATCCTCACGATTTTTATGGGGGTTTTATTTCTGGGTAAACAATTTGAAAAGCGGTTGGTTGTACCTACAGTGCTATGCACATTAGGGGTTGTTTGCGCATGCTTGAGTGATTTCAAATTTGCTGGAGGTAGTCACAGCATTTGGCTTGGCGCTGCTTTAGTCTTTGGCTCTGCGCTATGCTACGCATTTTACCAAGCTTTTTCAGAGCCAATGATTGAGAAACTAGGCGCAATGCGGTTTTCTTTATTGGCTATGTTTGTATCTATTTTTGCCGTTCAGCTACATTTTTTTATTCAATTACCAATAGAGAGCCTAATCCAACCTACTAAAATTTATACAATTTGCTTTATGATGGCTTTATTCTCAACTGTTCTCCCTGTCTTTTTGCAATCAAGCGCTATTAAATATATAGGAGCGGCAAGGTCTGTACTTGTAAGTACTTTAGGGCCTATTTTGACTTTAATTCTAGGGTGGATATTACTTGATGAAAAAATCACTTTGTTGCAAGTGTTGGGTATGTGTTTAGTTTTAATTGGTGTTTTGGCTATAAAACGTAAGAGAGTTTAATTTAAGAGGAAACAGATGGAATCATTATTTATATACGGCACCCTTCGTAAAGGTTATCCAAATGAACACATACTAACTAACATTGGCGGTAAGTTCACAGATGCTTCTGTATTTGGTCGTTACATAAATGTTGGGTGGGGAGTCGAAATGGGCTGCCCTGCACTGAGTCTAGATCCTCAGGGCGAGGAAATTAGAGGGCAAATATTTAGTTCATCACATTTAACTAAACATTGGGAGTTTTTGGATGAATTTGAAGGCAGTGATTATCATCGTGTTGAAACAAGTGTAAAGCTTGAAAATGGCCAAATGTGCACTGCGTTTGTTTATGTTGCTAAATGTGCACTGCGTTTGTTTATGTTGCTAAAGAATAAGACTAATTAACAGAATACTGAGGAACTAAT
>NZ_PNCZ01000065.1:0-586 GCF_005887425.1 Pseudoalteromonas sp. S2721 | reverse complement strand
GAATTACAGCTAAGCTTATAGTGTTCAACTCATGGAGGAGAAGAGCATGGCAACCCCACGTAGAAACTTAATTAGCGTTTCAAACACGCCTTATTATCACTGCATTTCACGCTGCGTTCGTCGCGCTTTTTTGTGCGGGCAAGACCCACTAACTGGTCGTTCATATGAACACAGGCGCGATTGGGTTGAAAAGAAACTACTTCAACTTGGTCGTATATTTTGTATTGATGTTTGTGCTTACGCAGTTATGAGTAACCATACTCATCTAGTACTTCATATTGATATAGCAAAAGCAAATCGTTTGAATAATAAAGCGATTCTGATTAGATGGCACAAGTTATTTAAAAGTACATTCCTTTGCCAACGATTCTTAAATGGCGAATTGCTAACAAAAGCAGAGCTTTCTGCGATTAATGCCAGAGTAAATTTATATCGAGAGAGGCTCAGTAGCATCAGTTGGTTTATGCGCGTTCTTAATGAGAGTATTGCACGACAAGCAAATCAAGAAGATGAGTGTAAAGGACGCTTTTGGGAAGGTCGCTTTAAGTCACAAGCATTACTTGATGAAGCAGCTCTTGCAGCTTGT